>DASYJZ010000337.1:0-12689 GCA_035995965.1 Longimicrobium sp.
CCCTTGAGGATCCTGCTCGTCGGCGACTATCCGGACGACCCGCGGCTGGGCTCGGCCAAGGTCTACCACAAGCTGCGCGACGAATTCCGCGGCCTGGGCCACGACTGCGACGTGCTGCTCTCGCCCGAGTTGGGTCCGCGCCCGGCGGCGGCGCGGCTGCGCTGGCTGGTGGGCCCCGTGCTGGCAGAGCGCGCCATCCGCCGCGCCTTCCGCGAGCGCGGCACGTACGACGTGGTGGACGTGGCGAGCGCCGAGGGTTCGGTGATCGGCGCGCGGCGCAAGGCGGGCGGGACCCGCGGCGTGGCGCTGGTGAGCCGGTCGCACGGGCTGGAGCACCTGAACTTCCGGCGGATGGTGGACGACCACCGCGCGGGGCTCGTCCCCAAGCCGTGGCACCGCCGCCTCTGGTACCCGGCCGCGCGGATGAGCCAGGTCGCCATCGCCGCCCGCCTCGCCGACCGCCTGCTGGTGCTCAACGACGGCGACCGCGACTTCGCCGTGGCGCGCGGCTGGAAGCGGGGGGATGCGGTGGACGTCGTCCCGCACGGCGTCTCCCGCCACTTCCTCGACGACGCGCCGCCCGAGGACGCACCGCGGGGCGCCGGGGTGCTCTTCTGCGGGAGCTGGGACCCGGTGAAGGGGGTGGACTACCTGGTCGCGGCGATGGCACTCCTCGCCGCGGACCGCGACCCGCCGCGCCTCACCGTCCTCGGCCCGGGTCTTCCAGAGGATGCGGTGCTCGCCGCCTTCCCCGAGGCCGTCCGCCCCCTCGTCACCGTCCTCCCCCGCACCGGCGAGGACGAGGTGATGCAACGCTACCGCGAGCACGACGCGCTGGTGATGACGAGCACCTACGAGGGCTTCGGGATGGTGGTAGTGGAGGCGATGGGCCAGCGCCTGCCCGTGGTGGCGACGACGGTGGGGTGTGCGCCGGCGCTCCTGGCGGGCGGCGGCGGCATCCTGGTCCCTCCGCGCGACCCCGCCGCCGTCGCCGGTGCCATTCGCCGGCTGCTCAGCGACGCCGCTCTCCGCCGCAGCCTCGGCTCCGAGGCACACGAGCGCGTCCGCGCGATGAGCTGGACCGCGACGGCGCGGCGCACGCTGGAGGTCTACGAGGCGGCGCGGGCGCGCCCGAAGCCCTGAGGCGTCCTCGGCCAAACGATGGGTTGGAAACCCACCGCTGGAACGGCACGAAGTCCGCCTGCGCGGACTGCCAGCCGACTTTCGCGCGCGGCGCGGCCGAAGAGGTCCGTTCCGCCTTTCTCGTGACCGTGCGACACCTTACTTTTCGCCGCTCGCCTCCTCCCCATCCCCGTCCACATGATCACCTCACGAACCGAGGGCGGCGTCGTGTCGCGCGGGCTGAGGCGCGCACGGCCGGGGGCGTAGAGACGGCTGATCCTCGCTCGTTCGGGCCGCCAGCACGCCGCCGACTCTGACCTCCCTCCATGACCTTCCTCGGGGGCTGCAAACGATGTCCGGACCCTTCGGCGAATTCCTGGTTGTCGCGGTGCTCAGCCTCGCCATCACGTTCGTGCTGTTCCGGTGGCTCGAATCGCGGGCCGAGGCCGAGTCCCCGCTGCTCGGCGGCACGATCAAGTACGGAGGAGCGCTGGCCGGCTTCGTGCTCGTGTTCTGGCTGTCGTCTTATCTCTATCGGAACATGTTCTCCGCGGAGGCGAAGACCGCCATCTCGCTGGGCGGCGACTACGACGTGCTGGAGATCAGTCACGACCGCCAGACCAGCAGGGGATCGGCGACCATCCGGCAGGACGAGGGGAAGACCTCGTTCGACATCACGGGGGAGCTCGAAAGCGTCCACAACCCGCCCTCGATCTCGTTCCACACCATCACCGGCATCATGAAGGAGAGGCGGCTCGTCTGGCTCTACGAGAACGAACAGGGAGAGATGGGGATCGCCCTGGGCGACCTGCAATCCGATCGCCCGGACCGAATCAGCATCACCTATGGCGACGTCCTCGGAACCGACCTCAATGAGGACGTCCAGGGGCGGTTGATCTTCACCCGCCGCAAGCCGGCGCCGCCGGCGCCATGAGTCTCGCCCCGCGCCCACCGGCGTGAGGCGGATGGCACCGGGGTCATCCCCCGAGGCGGAAGGTTCGCCGGATCCTGCGTTCCCTTCCTTTCTGCCAGCCTCGCCCTCCGTTATTCTTCGCCGCTCGATCCTCCATTCCCCATCCCTCTCCGCATGATCGCTTCGCGCGCCGAGCGCCTGTCCGGCTGGGGACGGCACCCCGTGCAGGAGTGCCGCGTCTACCGCCCCGAGAAGGTGTCGGAGCTGGGGGAGGTGATGGCGTCGCCGCCGGAGGGCGGCGTGGTCTCGCGCGGGCTGGGGCGCGCGTACGGCGATGCGGCACTCAACCCGGGCGGCACCGTGGTCTCCCACCTGCGCCTGAACCGCATGCTCGCCTTCGACGAGGCGGCGGGCGTGCTGGAATGCGAGGGCGGGGTGAGCCTGGGCGAGATCGTGGACGCGTTCCTCCCGCGCGGCTGGTTCCTCCCCGTGGTCCCCGGGACGCGCCACGTGACCATCGGCGGCGCGATCGCGGCGGACGTGCACGGCAAGAACCACCACCGCGACGGCACCTTCGGCCGCTTCGTCGACGCGATCCGGCTGGTCACGCCCGGCCGCGGGATGCTGACGTGCTCGCGCGAGCAGGAGGCGGATGCCTTCCGCGCCACGCTGGGGGGGATGGGGCTCACCGGCGCCATCGTCAGCGCGCGCCTGCGGCTGACGCGCGTCGAGTCCGCCTGGATGACGGTCGACCAGCTCCCCACGCGCGACCTGGACGACGCGCTCGCCCGCTTCGCCGACGCGGACGCGGGGCACCGCTACTCCGTCGCCTGGATCGACGCGCTGGCGAAGGGGCGCGCGCTCGGCCGCGGCGTGCTGATGCAGGGCGACCACGCGCCCGCGTCCGCCGCGCCCGCGAAGGCCACGCGCCGCACCGTCCGCGGCGTGCCCTTCGACCTCCCGGGGGCGACGCTGAACCGCTTCACCGTGGGCGCCTTCAACCGGCTCTATCGCGCCACCCACGGCGCGCGGACGGGAGCGATGGAGCCGCTGGAGCGCTTCTTCTGGCCGCTGGACGCCGTGGCGGACTGGAACCGCGCCTATGGCCGCCGCGGCTTCGTGCAGTACCAGCTCGTCGTCCCGATCGACCGGGCGGACGCGCTCGCCTCGGTGCTGCGGCGCGCGGCGGAGAGCGGGCGGGCCTCGTTCCTGGCCGTGCTGAAGCGCTTCGGCCCGGCGGGGGAGGGGATCCTCTCCTTCCCGATGGCCGGGTGGACGCTCTCGCTCGACTTCCCCGTCGCGTCGGGACTCACGGAGATGCTGCGGGAGATGGACCGCACCGTGGCGGACGCGGGCGGGCGCGTCTACCTCGCCAAGGATGCCATGCTCGACGCCGTCACCTTCGCGCGGATGTACCCCGCGGCCGAGGCGTTCCGCGCCGTCCGCCGCACGCTCGACCCGGCCGGCGTGCTCACCTCGTCCCTCGCGCGGAGGGTGGGCCTTGCCTGACGCGCGCCCGGGGACGGTGCTGGTCGCGGGTGCGACCTCGGCGATCGCGCGCGCGGTTGCGGCCGAGCTGGCGCGGCGCGGCCACGCGCTGGTGCTCGCCGCGCGCGACCTGGCCGAGGCCGAGGCGCTCGCCGCCGACCTGCGGCTGCGCCACGGTGTCGCCGCGCGCGCTGCCCGCTTCGACGCGCTCGACTTCGCCTCGCACGCGGCCTTCGCGGCGGAGCTGATCGCGGAGGGAGACGGGCTGGAGGGCGTGGTGGTGGCGTTCGGGTGGATGGGCGACGCGGAGCGCGCGCGCCACGAGCCCGACGAGGCGCGGCGCACGCTGGACGTGAACTTCACCGCCGTCGTCTCGCTGCTCACCCCGCTCGCCGATCATCTCGAAGGACGCGGCGCGGGGTTCATCTGCGTGGTCTCCTCCGTCGCCGGAGATCGCGGGCGGCAGAGCAACTACGTCTACGGCGCGGCCAAGGGCGGCCTGACCGTCTACCTGCAGGGGCTGCGCAACCGCCTCTTCCCCGCCGGCGTGCGCGTGGTCACCGTGAAGCCGGGCTTCGTGGACACGCGCATGACCTTCGGCCTCCCCGGCACCTTCCTGGTCGCGCCGCCGGAGCGCGTGGCGGCGGGGATCGTGAAGGCGATCGACCGCGGCGCCGACGAGGTGTACCTCCCCGGCTTCTGGCGCCCGGTGATGATGGCGATCCGCGCCGTCCCCGAGCGCATCTTCAAGCGGATGAAGCTGTAGCCGATGACGACGAGCGTGGAGCCGGTCCAGGCCCGCGGCGGCCCCGCGGCGCGGGCGGTGGGGCTCACCCGGGCCCTCGGCCGCCTGGTGCGCCCGCGCCACTGGGTGAAGAACGCCTTCGTCCCGGCGCCGGCGGTGTTCGCGGGCGTCTTCGTCCACCCCGCGGACGCGGCGCGGGCGCTGGCCGCGGCGGGGATGTTCTGCCTGGCGGCGTCTGCCGTCTACGTCTTCAACGACCTGCTCGACGCGCCCACGGACCGGCTGCACCCGGTCAAGCGCAGCGTCCGTCCCCTCGCCTCCGGCGCGCTGTCGATGGCGACCGGGCGCCTGGTGCTGGCCACGCTCGTCGCCGCGCTGATCGTGGCGATGATCGCCTTTCCCGCGCCGGCGGCGGCCATCGGCGCGTACGTGGCGCTGAACGTGGCCTACACGCTCAAGCTCAAGCACGTGGCGGTGGTGGACCTGTTCTGCATCGCCGCCGGCTTCGTGCTGCGCGTGTACGCCGGCGCGCGCGCGGTCGACGTCCCCCTTTCGAGCTGGATGCTGATCACCACCCTGGCGCTGGCGCTGTACCTGGCCGCGGTCAAGCGGCGGCAGGAGCTGGCGAGCAGCGGCCACGAGGCGCGGCGGGTGCTGGGCTCGTACACCCTCCCGCTGCTGGACGGCTACGCGCAGACGGCGGCCAGCGCGTCCGTGGTCTTCTACAGCCTGTACGTGATCGACGTGCGGCCGCAGCTCGCGGTGACCGTGCCCCTGGTGCTGCTCGGCATCTTCCGCTACTCGTACCTGGTGCAGACGCGGCAGGTAGGCGAGTCGCCCACGGACGCGCTCTGGAGCGACCTCCCGCTCATCCTCACCATCCTGGGCTGGGGCGCGCTGTGCGTCTACGCCTTCCTCCCCGGCCATTGACGCGCGCGCCGGCCGACCCGCCGCGCGACCTGCGGACGGCGGCGCTCGTCGCGCTCGCGGTGCTGGCGGCGTGCGTCGCGGTGAATCTCCCGTTCCTCGCCACCTACGCCGTGCGCGGAGACACGGCCGCGCTGATGCTGCACTCCACCCGCTTCTTCCGGGTGGACCCAGGTGATTGGCTGAGGCAAGGATTCACCCACTACTTCGTCAACTTCCCCGAGGCGACGCGGCCGTACACCGGCTTCATCCGCCCCGTGGTGAACGCCTCGATCTACGCCGAGAGCCTGCTGGCCGTCGGGCCCAACTCGGCCGTCTTCCTCCTCACCTGCTACCTGGGCCACGCCGCCTGCGCGGGGATGGTGTACCTGGCCGCGCGGCGCATCGGCGGGCTGTCGCAGCGGCGGGCGCTGCTGGCGGCGGCGCTCTTCGGCGGCACGCTCGCGGCGCTGGAGCTGCTGCACAGCCCCGCCTTCCGCGCGGACATGCTGGCCGGCGGCTTCAGCCTCGCCTCGCTGCTCGCGGTGGACGGATGGCGGCGCGGGCGCGGGTGGATGCTGGAGGCGGCATGGCTCCTCCTCCTGCTCGCGCTCCTCTCGAAGGAGACGGCGGTCACCGCGCCCTTCCTCGCCGCCGGCTGGGCGGTGTTCGCGCCCGGCGAGCGGCCGCGCCGAGGACGGTTGGCGGCCGCCCTCGCGCTCCTGCTCCCGCTCGCCGTCTTCGCCCTCCTCCGCGCGGCGGGGCCGCAGGGGGCGTACGTCTCGCTCGCCGGCGTGCGCGGCAGCCTGGCGGAGGTCGCCACCTCCGCCTTCTTCCCCGGCGGCGGCGCGTTCGAGCTGCTGACGGTGCTGCGCGGCCGGGAGCCCTCGGCGCTGGAAGCCGCGCGGATGCTGCTCGCGCTGGCGCTCAACCTCGCCGCCATCGGCCTCGCCGCGCGCGCGCTGCTGCGGCGCGACCCGCGGGCGGCGGCGCTCGCGCTCATGGCGGCGGCGGCGCTGGCGGTGCCGGCGCTGCTTGCCCCGGTGCCGCGCATGCTGTACTTCGGACAGATGTTCACGCTCCCGCTCTTCGTCTGCGTCCTCCCCTCGCGCCGTGTCGCCGCGCGCGTGCTGGCCGCGCTCGCGCTCCTCGCCGGGCCCGTCTACCTGCTGGGGCGGATGGCCGCGGAGCAGCCGGCGCTGGTGGCCGCCAACCGCGATTCCCGCGTGCTGCAGCGGGTGCTCGCCGGCACGCTCCGCGACCCGCGCGTCCGCCGCGTCTACCTGGTCGGAGACGTGGTGGGGGACTACGGCGCGCTGGCGCTGCTGCAGGTCGCCACCCTCCGCGCCGGCCGGCCGGACGTCGCGCCGCGCGTGGTCAGCTCGATGGGGCGCACGGGAGACGCGCCGCGGCGGGGGACGATGGAGCTGCGGCGGGGGCCCGGCGAGCTGGTGCTGGAGCAGCGCTGCGGCGACGCGTGCGACTTCAGCTTCCCCGGCCTCGCCGCGGGGGACGAGGCGAAGCTCGGCGTCCCCGGGGTGATCGCCTACCCCGTGGTCGAGCCGCACCGGCTGGTGGCGGCGATCCCCACGCGCGGCTGCGACGTGCTGCTGGTCGGCTTCACCCCCGCCGCGCCGGGGGTGCACCTGCTTCGCCCCTGCGGCACGGCGTGGCGCACGCCGGTGTTCGGGCCGGAATGATCGGCCACGCCGCGGCGGCGGTGCGCAACGCCTTCCTCTCCCCCGGCTTCCGGCGCTTCGGGCTGTCGTTCGCGCGCGACTACCTGCGCTTCGCGTGGCGCGTGGCGCGGCGCTGGGGCGACACGGGGCCGGGGGTGGTGCGGTGGATGGGCGGCGACGTGCGCTACACCAACCGCTCGTCGCTCACCTTCCTGGTGCACGAGATCTTCGTGAGCTGCGCGTACGACTTCGAGCCCGCGCGGCCCGACCCGCTGATCGTGGACTGCGGCGGCAACATCGGGGTGGCCACGCTCTTCTTCCGGCGTCGCTTCCACGCCGCGCGCGTGGTGGTGGTCGAGCCGCACCCCGAAGCCTTCCGCCTGCTGGAGGAGAACACGCGCGCGCTGGCAGACGGCATCCAGCGGATCCAGGCGGCGGTGACGGAGGACGGCGGGCCGGCCGTCCTCATCGCTCCGGCGGCCGACGACGCCTCGCTCATGAGCACCATCGACGGGGGACTGGAGGAGGTGGTGGGAGACGCGACGCGGACCGAGGTCCCGGGCATCAGCCTCTCCGCCCTGCTCGCGCGGCTCGACGAGGAGGTCGACTTCCTGAAGCTCGACATCGAAGGCGCGGAGTATGGCGCGATGCGCGACTGCGCCCGCACCGGCGCGCTGGCCCGGGTGCGCGAGGTCGCCCTCGAGTACCACCACACCCCGTCCGAGCCCGGCGGCCCGGAGCTGCTCGTCCAGGTGCTGCGCGAGAGCGGCTTCGACGAGATCACGGTCGATGAAGGCATCTCCGGCGTCGACGGCGTCATCCGCGCCCGCCGGACGAGGAGCAGCGGATGAGGATGATTCAATCGCGGCTCCGCGGCCGCGGAGCCCTCTCCCTGCGCCTTAGAGCGCAAACCCTCTCCCGTACCGGGAGAGGGTGGGTGGCCGCGGCGAAGGTGCGGCCTGCGAAAGGCTGTGCCGCGTCAGCCCCGACGCGGCCGGTTCGGTTGGCGCAGGCGCTGGGATATTCAACCTCTCCCGGTACGGGAGAGGTGGCGAGCCTAAGCGAGCCGGAGAGGGCGCGGCGGCGGGCGGGTCGACGCCGCTGGCCGGGTGACACCACGCCCGCCCTTGATGTCCGCGAAGGCGGACTGCGTGCCGTTGTAGCGGCGAGTTCACTCGCATCGTCACGAAACCAACTCACTTTGTTCTCCACGGGACACCCGCGACGCCCGCCCACATCGCCGCGACCCGTCGCCGCATCGTCGCGTAAGCCCCATGCACGACCGGAGCGCGGCCGATGACGGACGCGCTCCCGCTCCCGCCGCCCCCGCCGACCGTCACCGTCGGCATCGCGACGAAGGACCGGCCGGAGGCGCTCGTGCGCTGCCTGCGCTCGCTGCGGCTGCTGGAGGGGCTGCTCGCCGAGGCGATCGTCGTCGACGACGGGTCGGACCCGCCGGTGGAGGGGCCCGCGCTCGCCGCGCTGGCGGCCGACCTGCCGCCGGACGTGCGCTTCATCCGCAACGAGCGCAGCGTGAACCTGGCCGCGGCGCGCAACCGCATCGCCCGCGAGACGGCCACGCCCTGGGTGCTGAACCTCGACGACGACGCCTTCATCGTCTCCCCCGACGCCGTCCGCGCCGCCGTCGCGGTGCTGGAGGGCGACCTGGCGATCGCGGCCGTCGCCTTCTCGCAGGGCGACGAGACGGGGAGGGCCTTTCCCCCCGAGGCACAGGGCGTGGCGGCGGACGAGCCGTGCTACGTCCCCTCGTTCGTCGGCTTCGCGCACCTGCTGCGGCGCGAGGCGTTCGTCGCGGCGGGCGGGTTCCGCGAGCGGCTGGGGATCAACGGCGAGGAGAAGGAGCTCTGCCTGCGGCTGCTGGACGCGGGATACCGCGTCGTCTACCTCCCCGATGCGGTGATCGGCCACGTGGCGGACGCGGGCGGGCGCGACCGGCGGCGCTACCTCCACCAGACGGTGCGCAACACCACGCTGGGCGCGCTCTACGGCGAGCCGTTCCCGCTGGTGCTCGGCGGCGCTGCGCTGCGGCTCTGGCGCTACTTTCCCATGCGGAAGGGGTGGAAGATCCACGATCCCGGCGGCTTCGGCGCCGTCGTGCGCGGCCTGGCGCATGAGCTCCCGGCCGTGCTGCACGAGCGCCGCCCCGTGCGCTGGGCGACGTGGACGCGCTGGCGCCGGATGACGCAGTCGCCGCCCGAGCCGTACGTCCCGCCGGCGCCCTCCGTCCGCGGCACGACTGGGGAGGGGGAGGGGTGACCCGGCCGCGGCGGCTGCTCACCATCGGGCACAGCTACGTGGTCGCCATGAACCGGCGCCTCGCGCACGAGATGGCGCTCGCCGGCGCGGGCGAGTGGGAGGTGACGGCCGTCGCCCCGGAGCGCTTCCCCGGCGACCTGCGCGAGATCGAGCTGGAGGCGATCGTGGGCGAGGCGTGCCGGACGGTCCCCGTCCCCGTCCAGCTCGGCCGCAAACCACACCTGATGCTCTACGGCCGCGAGCTGCGCGCGCTCCTGCGCGAGCGGTGGGACGTGGTGCACTGCTGGGAGGAGCCGTACGTCGCCTCCGCCTGGCAAGTCGCCCGCTGGGCACGGCCGGACGCGGCGCTGGTGTACGCGACCTTCCAGAACCTGCGCAAGCGCTATCCGCCGCCCTTCGCGCAGATCGAGCGCCGCGCGATGCGGCGCGCGAACGGCTGGATCGCCTTCGGCCGCACGGTGGAGGAGATGCTGGCCGAGCGTCCCGGCTACCGCGAGCGCCCGCACGCCGTCATCCCCCCCGGTGTCGACCTGGCCCGCTTCCGCCCCGACCCGGAGGCGCGCCGCCGCATCCGGGTGGAGCTCGGGTGGACGGAGGATGGGCCGCCGGTGATCGGGTACCTCGGTCGTTTCGTGGAGGCGAAGGGGCTGCGCGTGCTGATGGCGGCGCTCGAGCGGATGGACGGCGCCTGGCGCGCGCTGTTCGTCGGCGGCGGCGCGGACGAGCCGAGGCTTCGCGCCTGGGCGGACGGCTTCCGCGATCGCACGCGCGTCGTCACCGGCGTTCCGCACGACCGGGTACCCGACTACCTGAACGCGATGGACGTGCTCGCCGCGCCCAGCCTGACCACGCCGCGGTGGCGCGAGCAGTTCGGGCGGATGCTGGTGGAGGCGATGGCCTGCGGCGTGCCCGTGGTGGGGAGCGACAGCGGCGAGATCCCGCACGTGATCGGCGATGCAGGCATCGTCGTAGCGGAAGGGGATGAAGAGGCCTTGAGAACGGCGCTCGCATCCCTGGTCGCGGACGAAGCGCGGCGGATGAATCTCTCCGCACGCGGGCTGCAGCGCGCCCGCACCGACTTCGCGCTCCCCATGGTCGCGCGGCGCCACCTCCAGTTTTTCGACGACATCCTCAACAGCAATCTCACGCAGAGCCGCGGAGCCGCAGAGAAATGATTCGTAGTTCGTTTTTCTCCGCGGCTCTGCGGCTCTGCGTGAGATTGCAGTGCGGAGGCCGATGACCGGCACCGACCAGCGGGTGCGCGAAGGCGCCTACGCGCGCCGCCAGCTCTTCGGCGGCTTCCGCCTGCTGCGCTGGAGCCACGGCTCGCGCTTCCGCGTGGCGCGCGAGCTGGCCGCCCCGCACGCGGGCCAGCGCCTGCTCGACTACGGCTGCGGCGACGGCACCTTCCTGTCGATGGTCCACGACCTCTTCCCCACGGCGGTCGGCGCCGAGGTCGACGCCGCCCTGGCCGCCGACGCCGCCCGCCGCTTCGCGGACGACGCCGGGCTGCGCTTCGTGCACACCTCCGCGCTGGCGGACGAGCCGGACGGGAGCTTCGGCGTCGCCATGTGCATGGAGGTGCTGGAGCACTGCACCCCCGACGCCGTCGAGCGAGTCGTCTCCGACCTGCGGCGGCTGGTGGCGAAGGACGGCACCGTGATCGTCAGCGTCCCCGTCGAGACCGGGCCCGCGCTGGTCGGCAAGCAGCTCTACCGCCGGCTCGCCGCGCGCCGCGGGCTGGAGGGGTACCGCGACCGCGAGACCTACACCGCCCGCGAGCTCGCCGCGATGCTGGTGGCCGGCGGCGGGACCGCCATCGACCGGCCCGTGTACCGCTCGTCGTTCCCCTCCGGCGAGGCGAACGTCTACCACGGCCACAAGGGGTTCAACTGGCGCGCGCTGCGCCGGCGCCTGGAGGCCGACTTCGCGGTCCGCCGGACGACCTTCTCCCCCGTCCCCGCCCTGGGCCCGCTCCTCAACAGCCAGGCATGGTTCGTACTCTCGCCACGCTAGAGCCCCAGGCCGTCGCCTCCACCCCCGTCGTCTTCGGACGGAGGCGCCGGCGCGTGGGGATCGTGGCCGACTACCTGGAGGAGCGCTGGCCCAGCATGGACCTCGTGGCCGAGCTGACCGCGCTGGCCATCGAGCGCTACGCGGACGGCGACTTCGCCGCGACCATCCTGCGGCCCAGGCTGCCGCGCGTGCTGCACGGCCGCTTCGGCAGGGCGAAGGCGGATGCGCCCAGCGTGGACCGCTACCTGGGGCGCTACGTCGCATATCCGCGCTGGCTGAGGCAGCGGGCTCCGTCGTTCCGCCTCCTGCACGTGATCGACCAGAGCTACGCACACCTCGTCGACCACGCGGCGGGGCGGCCGGTGGTGGTCACCTGCCACGACCTCGACGCCTTCCGCTCGCTGGTCGGACCCGAGCGCGAGCGGAGGCCCTGGTGGTTCCGCGCCACCATGCGCCGCATCATGGCGGGCCTCGGCCGCGCGGCCCACGTGATCTGCGACACCCACGCCGTGCGCGACCAGCTGCTGGAGCACGGCCTGGTCGCGTCCGACCGCCTCAGCGTCGTCCCCCTCCCGGTGCATCCGGATTTCACCCCGTACCACGACCACGCAGCCGACGCCGAGGCCGCGCGCCTCCTCGGTCCCGCGGACGGCGCGGCCATCGACCTGCTGCACGTGGGGATCAACGTCCCCCGCAAGCGCGTGGGGTTCCTGCTCAGGATGTTCGCGGCGCTGCGCGTGCGGCACCCCACGCTGCGGCTGCTGCGCGTCGGCGGGCGGCTGACGTACCCGCAGCTCGGCCTCTGCGCGGACCTGGGGATTCCCTTCGACTGCGTCGTCGAGCTTCCCTTCCTGGAGCGCCCGGTGCTGGCCGCCGTCTACCGCCGCTCGGCCGCGCTGCTGGCGACGTCCGACCGCGAGGGGTTCGGCTGGCCGGTGGTCGAGGCGATGGCGTGCGGCACCCCCGTGGTGGCGAGCGACCTCCCCGTCTTCCGCGAGGTCGGCGGCGAGGCGGTGACCTACGCGCCGCTCCGCGACCTGCAGGCGTGGGTCGAGGCCGTCGACCGGCTCCTCTACGACCGGCGCGACCGCCGCCAGTGGCGCGGCCGCCGCGAGGCCGCCCTGGAGCGCGCCGAGGCCTTCGGGCTGGAGTCCTACGCGCACGGCGTCGCCGGCGTCTACCGCCGGGTGCTGGGGATGCAGCCCGCATGACGCGCCGGCTGAAGGTCCTCCACGTCGGCAAGTTCTACCCGCCGCACCACGGGGGGATGGAGAGCCACGTGGAGCTCCTCGCCCGCCTCACCCGCGCCGAGGTGGACGTGGAGGTGGTGGTCAGCAACGACGGGCCGGAGACGGTGCGCGAGACGGTGGATGGGGTGCCGGTGACGCGCGTCGGCACGCTGCTGAAGCTGGCCTCCGCCTCGTTCGGGCCGGGGATGGCGAAGGCGATCCGCGCCGCCGATGCGGACGTGGTGCACTTCCATCATCCCAATCCCCCCGCCGTGCTGTCGTTCCTGGGCGCGCGGCCGCGCGGGCGGCTGGTG
>DASYJZ010000338.1:0-11527 GCA_035995965.1 Longimicrobium sp.
CTGGCGGTGGTGGAGAGCGGCCCGGGGAGCACCCTTCCCACGCTGCTCGACGCCGTGCGGTCGCTCGGCCGCGAGCCGGAGGAGATCACGCACGTGCTGGTGACACACGTGCACCTGGACCACGCCGGCGGCGCGGGGGCCCTGCTGCGGCACGCACCGCGAGCGCGGGTGTACGTCCATCCCAGGGGCGCGTCGCACCTGGCCGACCCCTCGCGCCTGCTCGCCAGCGCGACGCTCCTCTACGGCGACCGCATGGACGAGCTTTGGGGCGAGACGGCGTCCGTGCCGCGCGACCGGATGGTGGTGCTGGCGGATGGGGACGAGGTGCGCGTCGGCGGGCGGCGGCTGGTGGCGGTCGACACGCCGGGGCACGGGGGCCACCACCACGCCTTCCACGACCCCGACGCGGGCCTCGTCTTCACCGGCGACGTCGGGGGGATACGGATCGGCGGTGCGCGCTACGTCTCCGCGCCGACCCCGCCGCCGGAGGTCGACCTCGACGCCTGGGCGAAGAGCCTCGACCGCCTGCGCGCGCTCCAGCCGCGGATGCTGCTGCCGACGCACTTCGGCGGCGTGGACGACCCCGGGTGGCACCTGGACGACCTCGCCGCCCGACTCGCCGGGTGGGCGGGGTGGATGGAGGAGCAGGCCGCAGCCGGCGTCGCCGGCCCCGCGCTGGCCGAAGCGGCTCGCGACCGCGCCACCGCCGAGATCGTCGCGGCGACCGGGAGCGAGGCGACCGCCCGGGCATACGCGCAGGTCGTCCCCTATCCCATGATGGCCGCCGGGCTCGAGCGCTGGCGGGCGAAGCATCGTGGTTCGTCTCGCGGCAGCGACTGACCCGCCGCGATCCATCGATCACGCGGGCGGATCGCAGGGCGTAAAACGAGCGAACCTTCGCGGCGGTGACCGGGTGTAGCCGCCCCGACCCGGCATCAGATGCGCGTGAAGCACGCCGCTGGTGTCGCCGGGGATGTAAACGTTTTCTGTGGGATAGTGGTATGCCGGAGAGGCGCGCGGACGGCGGCTGGACAGGCCATTCGTGGGCCCGTATGATTATGCACTATCCCACGCCAAACTTCCTCCGTTCGCCGCGCCGGGCCCCGCCCGCGCGAGAGTACGAATCGTGCAGTGCAGGCGAAGGAGAGGGTGGCGCGGGGTGCGGACGGCGCGGCGCTTGACATCGGTGGGGGACCGCTCGCAAGTTGGGGCCCTGCTCCATTGCCGCGGGGCGGTTTCGCGCGGCTGCGCCGGGACTTCTGCTCCCTCCGTCACGCACCGTGCGGCGTGTGACGGAGTTTCGATCTAACGTTCGATACGGCGGCGTACGGCGGGTCAGAATCGGCGGATGCGGTTCGTTGCATCGACGACCGGCGGTGCCGGGGGCGCGCCGGTGCGGCGTGCGAGAGAGTCACACACCGGGGAGACGGCATGTTCAACAAGCTTGACCGGAGGAAGAGGAGCTTCTGGTCGCCCTGGAGCATCGGGATCGCGATCCTGCTGCACGCCGGCATCGCGCTCGCCGCGATGAGCACCGGCCTGGGCGATCCGCTCCGCAAGAAGTCCGAGGAGCTGGTCGACTACCAGGAGATCGAGCAGAACAAGCCCAAGGCGCCCGAGCCGCCCAAGCCCGAGCCCCCGCCCCCGCCCCCGCCGACCCCCGAGGCGCCGCCGCCGGTGGTGAAGGGCTTCCAGGAGCTGGTGCCCCCGGTGGAGCCGCCCAAGGAGATCCCCAAGGTCGACCCCAACCAGGCCGCCGCCAACGCCCAGGACTTCTCCGGCGTCGGCCGCGCCGGCGGCGTGGCGAACGGCGTGGACAACGGGCAGGCGCAAGACGTGACCAACCGCCAGGCGCCGCCGGACGAGGGGACCTACGAGCTCTCGGCGGTGGAGGAGCAGCCCGCGCTCTCCAACGGGTCCGAGGTGGCGCGCCAGCTCTCGCGCAACTACCCGCCGCTGCTGCGCGACGCGGGGGTGGTGGGCACGGTGACGCTGCGCATGCGCGTGATGGAGAACGGCACCGTGGACCCCTCGAGCATCTCGGTCGAGAACTCCACCCACGACGCGTTCGGCGACGCCGCCAAGCGCGTGGTGGAGCGGATGCGGTTCCGCCCCGCCAAGGTGGGCGGCAAGGCGGTGAAGGTGTGGGTCACCCTGCCGGTGACCTTCCAGCTCCAGACCTGACGGGCGGAGCACAGGCAGACGCCGGGCGGTGCCCCTCGCGGGCGTCGCCCGGTGCCGCAGGGCGGTGGCGGCGCGTCCCGGGGCGGGCGCCGGTCAGACAGCAACTCTCAGGCACGCGCGGCTAGCGCAGAGGAGAACTGGAGCAATGGATTACGCCAAGATCTGGAACGACACCGGCGCGCTCAACAAGGGAATCGTGATCTTCCTCGCGCTGATGAGCGTGGTCTCGCTGTCGGTGGCGGTGACCAAGTGGCTGCGGTTCCGCAAGATGGCGAAGGCCACCCGCGCCTTCGCGCCGGTCTTCTCGCAGGCGCTGGAGAACGACAACATCCCCGAGGCGCTCGCCGCGGCCGACCAGTACCCCGGCTCCCACGTGGCCCGCGTGCTCGGCGAGAGCCTGCGCGAGGTCGCCCCGCTGCTGGAGGATCCCCGCGCCGCCGGCGCCGCGATCGTCTCCTGCGAGCGGAGCGTGGAGCGCGAGCAGATCCTGCTGGCCAACGACCTGAAGAGCGGGATGGGGCTGCTCGCCACCATCGGCGCCACCGCGCCCTTCGTGGGGCTGCTGGGCACCACGCTCGGCATCGTGCGCGCCTTCATGGGGATGGGCGAGAGCGGCGCCGGCCTCGAGGCCGTGTCCGGCGGCATCGCCGAGGCCCTGATCGCCACGGCCATCGGCCTGGTGGCGGCCATCCCGGCGGTGTGGCTGTACAACTACTTCACCGCGCGCCTCGACACGCTCTTCTCCGAGCTGGCCTACGCCGGCCGCGAGATGATCGACTGGATGATGACGCGCCAGGCCAAGCGCGAGCTGGCCGGCGGCGGCACGCCGACCTTCCACCACGGGGACTGAGCCCAATGGCAGGAGGAGGAGCGCACCTGGGCGGGGGCGCCAGCTTCGGCGGCTCCCCCCTCCCGTCGGTCGCCGGCTTCGAGTCGGACGTGAACGCCGACATCAACGTCACGCCCATGATCGACGTGATGCTGGTGCTGCTGATCATCTTCATGGTGGTCACCCCGGCGCTCGCCGGCTACACGGCCATCCTCCCCAGGGCGAAGACGGCGGCTCCCGAGAAGGAGAAGCGCGTCACGCTGGGGATCGACCGGGCGGGGAACTACTACATCGAAGGCAAGCAGACGGTGAAGGTGGCGGAGCCCCAGCTCGCCGAGGAGCTGAAGAAGGCCTACGCCTCGCGTCCGGACGACCACGTGCTGTACATGAAGGCCGACAACGACGCGGGGTACGACCGCATTCTCACCGCCATCGACGCTGCCCGGGTCGCGGGGGTCCGCCGCATCGGCGCGATCACCGAGATGCCGAAGGCCAAACCGAAGCAATAGGGAGGCAGCGCCATGGCAATGGGAGTCGGCGGCAGCAAGGGCGGGGCGATGAACTCCATCAACGTCACGCCGATGATCGACGTGCTGCTGGTGCTGCTGATCATCTTCATGGTGGTGCAGCAGGGCCTGCAGAAGGGCGTCTCCATGCAGGTGCCGCCCCCGAAGGACAAGGACGAGGTGGCCCAGAAGTCGAACCCCGAAGACCAGATCGTGCTCGAGGTCAAGCCGGGGCCGACGTACGCCATCAACACGGCGCCGGTGGCCGCGGACCAGCTGGAGAAGACCATCCACGACATCTACGCGGCGCGTCCGCGCAAGGTGATCTTCGTGAAGGGCGCGGAGAACCTGCGCTACGGCGACATCGTGCACGCGGTGGACGCGAGCCGCGCCGCGGGGGTGGAGGTGGTGGGCCTGGTGCCGCGTCCCGAGGTGGGTCCGGCCACGGCTGCCGCTCCGGCGCCGGCGCCATAGCCGGCCGGAATCTCAGGCTCGCGAACGCCGGCCGTTCCCTTGCGGAGCGGCCGGCGTTTTCGTTGCCCCGGACTTCTATTGCATGGCTCACGCAAGAGCCGCGGAGAGCGCGGAGACGCGAGACGGAATTTTTCGCGTCTCCGCGGTTCTTCGTGAGGCCCGTCGTTCCGTGCCGCGAAGCCTCAGCCGGTGTTGCGGCAGGGGAGCTCGTGGCTGCAGGTGTCCGGGCAGGTGTTGTAGCAGGTCGCGGCGCAGGTGTTTCCCGTCACCCGCGCCTCCACCGTACCCTCGTCCAGCCGCTCCTGCAGCCCCGCGGTGAACGTCTCCACGGCGAGCTGGTCGAGCTGGAGCCTGACTTTCTTCATCGTTCCTCCCGGCTTGGGTGAGCCGCGCCCGGTGGCACGGCGTTACGGCGGCGGGCAGGTGCAGGCGTCGCGCAGGTCGCCGCGGCACGAGGTGAAGCAGCTCGCCCCGCCCGTGCCGCAGCGGATCGCCGTGGCCGCGTGCGCGTCCACGGTGCCCCTGGGCTTCGCGTCCACCTCGTCGGTGGCGAACGACTCCACCGCCAGCGCGGCCACGTCCAGCGTCAGCTTCTTCACGGTGGCTCCTCGCGTAAGGGTTGGCTCCGCCGCCGCCCCCCGGCGGCTGAGGACGGCAGCGACCCGGGAGATCCGAGCGCGCCGCCGCGGAGACACGGAACCCGGACCTCCATCCATCGACCCGCGGCCCGGCGACCGTCAAATGCCGACAATCCGATGACGCATCCCCCCCGCTGCTGGAGGAGAGAGCTCGCGTCGAATGGGCAGGGCAAGGCCGGGACGGTGTTTCTTCGCCGCATAATTTACGCCGCCGGAGGCACCGTCGCGGACACGACTCGCGGAAAGGCTGACCGCGTGACTGTGGATGGACGGCGGGGCGCCGGCGCCTTCGTTGCGCCGCGTCCGGCCGCGGCCTACACTTCCGGCCCCGGCGGAGGAAACGACCAGCCGTGCCGCGGAGAGGCGAATGGCGAAGCCGAAGGTGACGTTCAGCGAGACGCCCAACCCGGAGGCGGGGAAGTTCACCGTCGGCCGCACGCTGGTGGAGGGGCGCAGCGGGCGCACCGTCGACTCCGCCGCCGCAGCGGCGGGGGACCCGGTCGCGGCGCGACTGCTGGCGGAGCCGGGCGTGCGCTCCCTCTTCATCGTCGCCGACTTCGTGACCGTGACCAAGGAGCCCGGCGCGGCGTGGGGCGAGCTGGCCCCGCGGGTCCGCGCCGCCCTCCGCGAAGTGCTCTGACTCACCCCCGACTTACCGCCGATGTCCACCCAGCTCGACGTGCTGCCCGCCGACGCGGCGATGGCTGATTTGGACGACCCCTTCCGCCGCAGGCGCGAGCGCTTTTTGGAGGAGATCGGCGGCGGGGTGGCGGTGCTCTGCTCCGCGCCCGAGCTGATCAAGTCGCGCGACACCGAGATCCGCTACCGCCAGGACAGCGACTTCTTCTACCTGACGGGGTTCACCGAGCCGGGCGTGGCGGTGCTGACGCCGCACGACGGCGACCACACCTTCACCCTGTTCGTGCGCCCGCGCGACCCCGAGCGCGAGACCTGGACCGGTCCGCGGGCGGGGGTCGAAGGGGCGCTGGAGCAATTCGGTGCGGACGCGGCGTACCCGCTGGAGGAGCTGGGGGAGAAGCTGAAGCCCCTGCTGGAGCCGGCCGCCGCGCTCTGGTACGCGCTGGGGAGCGACGACGCCATGGACCGGCGGCTCACCGGCTGGATCCGCGAGTGGCGCTACCGCCGCGCGCGCAGCGGGAAGGGGCCGTCGGACGTGATGGACCCCGCGGGGGTGCTGGACCCCATGCGCCTGGTGAAGGAGCCCGGCGAGGTGGAGCTCATCCGCCGCGCCTGCCGCCTCTCGGCCGACGCGCACCGCGCCGCGATGCGCGCTGCCCGTCCCGGGATCGGCGAGTGGGAGCTGGCGAACGTGGTGAACGGCGTCGTGCACGCGGCGGGCCCGGACTGCGCGCCCGCATACCCCACCATCGTGGGCGCGGGCGCGAACGCCACGGTGCTGCACTACACACTCAACCGCCGCCGCGCGGAAGCGGGCGACCTGGTGCTGATCGACGCCGGCGCGGAGCGCGCGATGTACTGCGGCGACATCACCCGCACCTTTCCGGTGAGCGGCCGCTTCACGCCGGCCCAGCGGGCCGTGTACGAGGCGGTGCTGCGGGCCGAGGAGGCGGCGATCGCCATGGTGCGCCCCGGGGTGACGGTCGCGCAGATCCACGACGGGACCCGGGTGGTGCTGGCGCGCGAGATGGTGGAGCTGGGGCTGCTGCGCGGCGACCCGGAGGCGCTGGCGCAGGGCGACGAGCTGAAGCGGTACTACATGCACCAGACGTCGCACTGGCTGGGGCTGGACGTGCACGACGCGGGGGACTACCGGGCGCGGGGCGGCGACTGGCTCCCGCTGCGGCCGGGGATGGTCTTCACCGTGGAGCCCGGCATCTACGTTCCCGCCGACGCGGAAGACGCGCCGGCGGAGCTGCGTGGGATCGGTGTGCGCATCGAGGACGACGTGCTGGTGACGGAGGACGGCTGCGAGGTGCTGACCCGCGGCGTCCCCGTGGACCCGGACGAGATCGAGCGCCTGGTCGGCTCCGGCGCGTAACCAACAACAACCGGTTCACGCGGAGACGCAGAGGGGGCCGCGGCTCTCCTCTGCGTCTCTGCGGCTCTGCGTGAGAACCTTCTTTGCCTCAGCAGTCGAAAGTCACCGGGCACGAATACGCGGTCGAGGCGATCGTCCCGCACCGGATCACCGACGTGGGGCACCTGCAGCTGGCGGGCGAGGTGCATGGGGCCGCCTGGGCCTCCACGGTCCCCTCCTCGGGGCGTGGGGTCGCGCCGGTCTCGAAGGAGTCGATCGCCAGCGAGTCGAGGGAAAGCTCCAGCTTCTTCATTCCAGTCTCCGTGGTCCGGATGGGCCATCAGCCGCGCCTCAGCAGATGCACGACGGGTCTACCTCGGTGGGGAACGATTCGCAGGTGTTGCCTACGCGCGTGTAGTCGCACGAGTACGCGGTGAAGGGGCCGCACGCCCAGGCCCCGCTGGCGCACGGGCAACTCGCCGCTCCGGTGCACGGGCCCCTGGCGAGGCCGTGCACCGTGCCGCGATCCGCGTCGGCGCCGCCCGTGGCGAAGCCCTGCACGCGGAGGTCTTCGGGGTCCAGCCTCAGCTTCTTCTTCATCGGCTCCCTTCCGCTCAGGCGCAGAACGAGGTTTGCGGACACGAGTAGCGGGTGAAGGCGATGGTCCCGCAGGCCCAGAGCGAGGTCGGGCACTTGCAGGTCGCCGGTGCCGTGCACGCTGCCGCCTGCGCCTCCACCGTGCCCCCGGCGTCGGGGGCGGCGGCCGCGGTGGCGAACGAGTCGACCGCGAGCGCGTCGAGGGACAGCTTCTTCCTGGCTTGCATCTCGAAACCTCCCTTCAGGGGGCTGCCGGGACGCCCGCGGCGGGCGCCCCGGCGCGAGCTCAGGCGTGGCAGCTCAGGTTGGCGGTGTAGTCGCAGGAGTAGATGGTGTACGGCCCGGTGCCGCAGTAGTAAGTAGGCCGTCTGGCAGAGGCAGGTGCCCTGGCAGGTGCACCCCTTGGCCGCGAACACGTCGTCGTCGTGGGCCCGCACCGTGCCGCGGCCCGCGGCGGCGGCCTCGGTCTCGAACGAGTCGACGGCGAGCCCGTCGAGGTCCAGCTTCTGTTTGGTGCCCATCGTTCCCTCCTTGCTGCGGGTCCGGCGAAAGAGATGGGGCGCGCCCCGGCCGGGACGCGCCCCTCCTGCGGTGTCACGCGGGCGTGATGCAGCTCGCGTTCACCGTGAAGTCGCAGGAGTAGATGGTGTAGTGCCCCGTGCCGCAGTAGTAGTAGTTCGTCTTGCCGAGGCAGGTGGCCGCGCAGGTGCAGGCGTACTCGGGCGGCGTGGGAGTGGGCACGTCGCCGTTCTCGTGGGCGCGCACGGTCCCCCGCGCGTCGTCCGGCGCGGCGGTGGTCTCGAAGCTGTCCACCGCGAGCCCGTCCAGGTCCAGCTTTCGCTTCGGTCCCATTCGTTCCTCCCGGTTCAGTCGGGGCAGCGGTTGCAGGAGATGCCGCCGCAGGTGACGGCGGTGAGGTGGCAGCTCCCGTTGTAGGTGTAGTCGCAGGAGATCACCGTGGCCATCACGGTGGCGCAGTAGTACGCGTTCGTGGGGCAGAGGCAGCTGTCGTCGCAGGTGCAGTCCCCCGCATACACGGGCGGCGTGGGCTCGGGGTCCCCTCCCAGCCCCTGGACGGTGCCGCGGGCCTCGCCGGCGGCGCTGGTCTCGAAGGAGTCGACGGTGAGGGCCTCGAGCTCCAGGCTCAGCTTCTTCTTCATGACGTCTCCCTGTGGATGCGTGCGCCGCTCACGAGGTGGTGCAGGCGGCGGAGATCACGCAACTCTCGTTGTTGGTGTAGTTGCACGAATACAGCGTGTGGTAGCCGTCGCCGCACCAGTAGTAGGCCGTCTTGCACACGCAGGTGTGGGCGCAGGTGCAGTCGAAGTAGTCCGGCGCCGCCGACTCGTCTTCCGCGGCGCGGACGGTGCCGACGCCCTCCCCGGGCACGCCCGCCGTCTCGAACGACTCCACCGACAGGGCGTCCAGCTCCAGGCTCAGCTTCTGCTTCATCGCGTGCCTCGCGGGGTTTGGGGGGGATGATGCGCGTCCGCGGGTGGCGCGGCGCGGCGGCCCGGCCTTACGCCGTGGGTGGCGTGCAGGCCTCCGAGTACCAGCAGCTCACGTTGTTGGTGAAGTTGCACGAGTAGTTCGTGTGCGCCGCGCCAGTGTTGCAGTAGAAGTACGCGCTGGGGCAGGCGCAGCTCGCGTCGCAGGTGCAGTGGTCCACGGGCTGCGTGGCGGCTCCGTGGACGGTGCCGCGCCCGCCGGCCTCCCCGGCGGAGGTGTCGAACGAGCGCACCGACAGGGCGTCGACGTCCAGGCTCAGCTTCTTCTTCATGGTTCGATCTCTCCGGGGTTTCGTCAGCACTCGTCGCCGCTGACGCAGATGGAGTACGACGGGCAGCCGGCCTGCGTGCACCCGCAGCTGTCGTTGTACGAGTCGTACTCGCAGCTCGCGTTGACCGTATAGCCGCACGACACCACCGTGGCCGGCGCGGTGGCGCAGTAGTACGCGTTCGTGGGGCACAGGCAGCTGTCCACGCAGGTGCAGTCGTCGCCCGCCCCGCGCACCGTTCCGCGCGAGGCGGCGGGCACGTCGGTGGTGGGGAACGAGTCGACCTCCAGAGAGTCCAGCTTCAGCTTCTTGCGCATGCTGCCTCCTCGTTCGGCGGACAGGGTGGTCGGGACGTGGGCGGACAGGTAGCGGCGGCTCGCGTCGCGGTGTGCCGGGACGAGGGGAGGGTGACGTGCGAGGGGGCGCGGACCGTTCGGTCCGCGCCCCCTTCACGCCTCAGGGCGTCCAGCAGCTCGCGTTGTGCGTGTAGTCGCACGAGTACACCGTGTCGGCGAGGTCCGCACACCAGTAGATGGCGCTGGGACACGCGCACGTGGCCCGGCAGGTACAGGGTGCGTGGGCCTCCACCGTGCCTCGCACGGCAGTCGCCGCGGATTCCGTGGCGAACCCTTCGACGGCGATGGCGTCGAGGTCCAGGCTCAGCTTCTTGCGCATGCAGCCTCCCGCGAGCGAGTGTTCGGCGGGCGCCCCCGGCGGGCGTCCGGCCAGGATCACGCGTTTACCTTTCCAGACAACAATACCGCGCTGTGCCCGACGGCGCAACAGGATCGGCGTGTCGCCCCCCACCCCTGGCGGAGAGTGCAGATGATGCTTGACCAGATGGCGCGGCGGCCGCACGTGGAGAAGAGTGGGTTCCGCTGGCGCGGGACCGAGATCACCCGGCTCGAGGCGCTGTCGGACGCGGTGTTCGGCTTCGCGATCACGCTGCTGGTGGTGTCGCTGCAGGTGCCCGACACCTTCACGGAGATGCTGGGGCTGATGCGCGGGCTGCCGGCGTTCGCGGCGTCGTTCGCGCTGCTCTTCCTGGTGTGGGTCAACCAGCACCGCTACTTCCGCCGCTACGGGCTGGTGGACGGGACCACCACCTTCCTGAACGCGGTGCTGCTGTTCGTGATCCTCTTCTTCGTCTACCCGCTCAAGTTCGTCTTCCAGATCGTGATCCGGATGATCCTGGGCCCCGCCTGGTTCCCCGACAGCGGCCGGACGCACGGCGCGGTGCTGGAGCCCGGGCAGCAGCCGTTGATGATGATGGTGTTCGGCGCGGGGTACGTGGCGGTGTTCGGGATCTTCGTGCTGCTGAACCTGCACGCCTGGCGGCAGCGCGACGCGCTGGAGTTGAACGAGCTGGAGCGCTTCGAGACGCGCGACAACCTCGCCGAGGCGGGGATGAACGTGGCGATCGGGGTGCTGTCGATGCTGCTGGCGGGCTTCGGCGGCCCCCGCGCGACCGCGGCTTCGGGGATGTGCTACTGGCTGGTGGGCCCGGCGATGACCATCAACGGCGTCGCCGCCCGCGCCGCGCGCAAGCGGCTGAAGGCGCGGCTCGCGGCGCGTCCCGAGCTCGCCCCGGTGGAGCGAGCCCCCTGAACCGCGCCTCACGCGGGGACGCGGAGACGCGGGGAGAACTGCCCGGCCAGCCGGCGCCCGGCTGGGATGCTGCGCGTGCCCAACGCCGCGGCGGGCGGACGTGTACCTCCGGGTGAGCGGCGCCGCACGGGCCGCGCGACCCAAACGCAGTGGAGGTACCGATGAAGGCTCTCGCATTCGCCCTTGCGCTCGCCGCCGCGCCCGCGGCGCTCGCCGCGCAGAGCGGCCGCCACCCCGCCCACGCCGTGCGGCAGTGCGTCCGCGACCGGGTGGAGGACGTGCGCGACCGCCGCGAGGATCGGCGCGACCGGCGCGAAAACGTCCGCGACCGCGTCGAAGACCGCTTCGACCGCGAGGACCGCCGGGACCGCCGCCACCACGGCGGTGCGCGTGACCGGCGGGAGGACGTCGTGGATCGGCGCGAAGACGTGCGCGATCGCCGGGAGGACCGCCGCGACCGCCGCGAGGACGTGCGCGACCGGGCCGAGGACCGCTGGGACAGCCGGCACGGGTGCGCCTAGGGGCGCGAGGGGACTGAGGCTTGATTTGGGCGCGCCGGAAGCCCTTATTTGAACGCCGAAGGTCTGGAACCCGAGCCCGAGGTGACCATGCCTCTGTTTGCCCTCCAAGAGCCCGTCTCACGCGGGCGCGCGGTTCCGCCGCGGACCGCCGACGCGCGCGCGTCGCGGTCGGCGGGCCCCGGGGCACTCCAGTTCCGGCTCGCCACCCACGTGGACCGTGACCCGCATGAGCGCGAGGCCGAGCGCATGGCCACTTGGGTGATGCGCTCGCCCGCGCCGGGCGCGGCGGCGGGGCGGTGCGCCTGCGGCGGGAACGTGGGCGCCGACGGCCTCTGCGACCGCTGCCGGCAGCGGGTGCAGCGCGCGGTCGCGGCCGGTACTAACACCGGACCCG
>DASYJZ010000339.1:0-7392 GCA_035995965.1 Longimicrobium sp.
GGCAGGGTGTCGGATACACCGGGCAGGGACATGGGGAGAGAGGCGGTGGAGGGAAGAGGCCGGTGGATGAACGTCGCAGGCGGGCTGCGCAAAGAGGCGGACAAGAACGACCCCTACAACATCTTCCGACGCATGCTGGAGCGTGGCAGGCCATCGACCTCGTTCGAGGACCTCCTGCGCGAATCCAAGGGACTCGTCCTCAGCCCTGATTAACGGAATCACACACGAGGCTACGCTGCCGGCTTGTGCTCCCGCTGCTCCCGAATGATCCCGGCGAGCGCCCGCAAGGCACGGTTCACGGAGGCGGGGTCGGGGAATACCTCGGCCACGTCGGGGTCCAGCAGGACCATGTTCGTGCCCCGGGCGTACCGCTCCGCGTACTTGCCTCGCACACCGCCTCGGAAGTCGTACTCCGCGCGCATCTCGTCAGGTTCATCCGAAGTGCTGACCGTCTGCTTCCTCATAGTCTCTCCGTTCGGTGCGTGTTGCTGCGCGGGCGCTGATGATGCGAATCGTGTCGGCCCGCTCGCTGTGCGTCACCACGAGGAGGCGCCCGCCAACATCCTGCCCCACGAGCAGGAATCGACCTCGCGATCGGAGTGATCCGCATCTGGAATGGTGGACGACAATGGATCGCTGAACGCACTCGAGGCGTCGTGGAACGTAACGCCGTGTTTGCGCGCATTCGCCTCATCCTTAGCGGGGGTCCCACTCGAAACGCAGCTCCATCCCCCAATCTACGATGGCGTGCGCGGCGTACCAAGACGCTTCCGCCTGATCTAAAAGCAACACCAGGCTCGCGCCGAGCAGGAGAGACGCAGTGGAGCCGACCGCGCCTCCCTCCGTCTCCGCGTCTCTGCGTGAGATTTGCTGTTTTCCGTTGCTTTATGCCGGCTGGCGGAGCCGCGAGAGGTACTTCTGCCGGAACTTGGCGACCTTGGGGGCGATCACCACCTGGCAGTACCCCTGCCGCGGGTTGCGCCGGTAGTAGGCGTCGTGGTAGTCCTCGGCCGGGTAGAACTGCGTGAGCGGCTCCACCTGCGTCACGATCGGGTCATCCCACACCCCTTCGGCCTCCAGGTCGCGGATCACCTCGCGCGCCGTCTGCTCCTGCTCGGGCGAGTGGGTGAAGATCGCGGAGCGGTACTGCGTCCCCTGGTCCGCGCCCTGCCGGTTCAGCGTGGTGGGGTCGTGGATGGTGAAGAACACCTCCAGCAACTCGCGGAAGCTCACCTCGGCCGGGTCGAAGGCCACCTGCACGACCTCGGCGTGCCCCGTCCTGCCCGTGCACACATCGTCGTAGCGGGGGTTCGGCACGCTGCCGCCCGCGTAGCCGCTCTTCACCGACTCCACCCCGCGCAGCTCCTCGAACACCGCCTCCAGGCACCAGAAGCACCCGCCGGCCAGCGTGGCGACCTCGCGTTCGGCCATCGTCGTCTCCTTTTCCGGATCACACCGCCGCGGCGCATTCGCCGCATCCCACCGAAGGTTGGATGAGGAGAGGTTACCCGGCCGGCGCGCGGCGGTTCACGCGCGCCGCAGCACGGTGACGCTCTCCACGAACTCGCTGAAGGGGAACATGTCGAAACATTCGAACGGCTCCGCGCGGTAGCCGGCGGCCGCGAACGCGCCCAGGTCGCGCACGTGCGACTCGATGGAGCACGACACCAGGCACACCGCGTCGGGCATCCACGCGGCCACCCGCTCCGCCACGCCGGGCGCGCACCCGTAGCGCGACGGGTTCACGTAGACCACCGAGGGCCGCTCCGTCTCCGGCCGCCCGACCAGCCGCTCCACGGGGATGCGTTCGAAGCGCGCCCGCACCAGCCCGTGCAGCTCCGCGTTCCGCTGCGCGCTCTCGATGGCCCAGCGGTTGGTGTCCACGCCGACGATGGCGCTGGACGGCGCCGCCGCCAGCACGCTGTGCAGCCCCACGCCGCAGTAGAGGTCGACGATGCGCGACGGGTCCGCCGCCGCCGCCCGCGCCGCGGCCGCGAGCTCGGGGGTGAGCCAGCGGTTGGTCTGAAAGAAGGCGAGGTGATGGGAGAGGATGGGGGTCCCCAGCAACTCGTGCCGCAGGTGCGTCTCCCCCGCCTCGATCCCCTGCGACGGCACCGCGACGCCGAGGACGCCGTCGACCTCGTCCAGCAGCGCGCCGCAGAAGTCGTCCAGCCGCGCCGCACTCCCTTGCTCCGCCGCGACGGTGACGTGCGCGCGCCCGCTGCCGAACTCCAGCCGCACCTCGAACCCCGTCGCCCCCGCCTCGCGCGGAGCCGCCCCGAGCCGTTCCGTCACCTCGCGCACCAGCGGACGCGCGGCCTCGGGCAATACCCAGAGCGTCTCCTCCAGCGGGCGGCGTCCGTGGCGCGGGTCGACGCCGCGCGCCATCGCGTCCTCGGACGTGTCGCGTCCGAGGTAGACGCTGGCGCGCATGCGGTAGCCGCGCTCGACGGGCGTGCGGCGCATCCCCCGAAACGTCTCGCCGAAGCCGGCATCCTGCAGCAGGGCGGCGATGCGCGCCTCCTTCGCGGCGGCGTCGCGGGCGTACGCGTCGAGCAGCGCGTCCGCGTCACCCATCGCCGTCTCGCTCGCGGCGGAGGGCGTCGAGGAGGGCGCGGGTGCCGGCGGAGGAGAGGCGCGCGGCGGCGGCGTCCCAGAACTCCTCCAGCGCGGCGTGGCCGACGCCGGCCGAGGCGCCGTACTCGGAGGCCTGGAGCACCGTCTCCAGCTTGTCCAGCTCCTTGACGAAGCGCGCCTCGGGCGTCGCCGCGGCGGCGTACTCGCGCCAGAGCCCGAGCAGCCCGTCGTCGCCCGCGAGGGCGGCGAGGCGCTGCATCGCCACCTCCTCGCGCCGCCGCTTCTCGTCCGCGCCGACGCCGTCGAACGGGGTGATGTCGCCCACCAGCGCCTCGGCCAAGTCGTGCACCAGCGCCATCGCCACGCACCGCGCCGCGTCCAGCGGAGGCGCGGCGCGCGGCGCGAGGACGAGCGCGAGCAGGGCGACGCGGTGCGAATGCTCCGCGACGGACTCGGGGCCGGAGATGCCGCGCAGCGCCCATCCCGCGCGCGGCGTCTCCTTCAACCGGCCGGAAAGGTGGAAGAAGCGCAGCAGCGCGTCGTCGGCGGACGCGTGGCTCGCGCCGGCGGAGTCGTGGGACGGGTCGGTCATGGGGGGAAGATCGGCGCCCAGGGCGGGCGCGGAAAGACGGAAGGGAGAACGACGGCCCGCCCCGCGGCGTGGAGCCGCGGGGCGAAGTGGGGTCGTAGCCGTGTGTTGCGTCAGGCGAGCTGGACTTGCTGCGGAGGGATCAGCACGTTCGAGGCGGCCGCGAAGAAGGGCTTGCCGTCGCCCTCGACCAGCTTGAGCTCCAGGAGGCGGCTCTGGTCGCCGGTGCGGCCCAGCACCTTGATCACCACCGCCAGCCCGCCCGTGCAGAACACCTCTTCGCCGGCCTCGGGGAGGCGGTCGTTGGCCGTGATCCAACCCGGTCGAGCGGCGTGGTCGACCTCCAGCGAACCGCGCTCGATGCGGCGCGAGCTGTTGTTCATCATCGTGGAGCCTCCATGGGGAAGTGCGGGAGTGCGGGGCTGCTGCCTACTTGTGCCGGTACGTGATCCGCCCCTTGCTCAGGTCGTAGGGAGAGATCGCCAGCGTGACCCGGTCGCCCTCCAGCACGCGGATGCGGAACTTCGCCATCTTCCCGGCGCCGTACGCCAGGACGCTGTGCCCGTTGGGGAGCTCGACGCGGTAGCGGCGGTCCGGGAGGACCTCGGTGACCACGCCGTCCATCTCGATCGCTTCCTGCTTCGCCATACGTACGCTTTCCGCCGCGAGCGTCGCGGCACCGAGTAAAAGGCCCACGGCTCACGTCAGCGGTGACGTGCGCCGCGGGCGAAACCGTGCGGTATTGGAATGAATATATCACCTTTCCACGCCTTTTGCCACCTTCGGCCTATTTCCGAGGTTGCGGTCGTGCCCAGGCAAAAAGAACGTTTCGCGCAGAGACGCGGAGGAACCGAGAGAACTGCATCTGTTCTCTCGGTTCCTCTGCGTCTCCGCGTGAAACGTTCTGTAGTGTTGTTGCTGACGCGCTATCCGGCTGTGTGCTTCTGCTGCGGGTTCTTCGACGGCTCGTGGTCGCGTGACGCCGTCGCTCCGGTGAGGAACAGCGCGGCCATCCCCAGCAGGTCGATCCCGCCGATGATGCCGCCGGCCCAGTCGTGGCCGCCCTGGATCAGGATCGCGGAGAACGACAGCCCGACCACCATGACCACCAGCGCGAAAACCTGGCCGCGGTCGGCGCGCCGGTTCTCGCTGGCGAGGATCTCGCGCTCGACGTGCCGGCGATGGCGGCTCTCGGCGCGGAACTCGTCGAGGATGATGCGGGGCGCGGAAGGATCGGCTTCTCGGTAGCGCTTCAGCTCGCGTCCGCTGGGAAGCGGCCCGTCGGTGTACTCCGCCGCGAGCAGGAGCCGCTCGCGGTAGAACGCGAGGTCGCCACCCGCCGACGGTGGACGGATGGCGACCGAGGGACGTGCAGGCGCGACGGAATCGGTTACCGGCAGCTCCTCACTGCCCATGCAGCTCCCGATAGCGCTGCAGCGCCAGGGTGAGGTCGCGGCCGACGGCCGACCAGTCGCCGCCCAGCGCACCGCTCGCGCCGCGCCTCCGGGTGCGGAAGCGCGCGAGCCTCCGGCGCGCGATGCCGCCGGTGAGGTCCATCGCCTGCGCCATCCCCCGGACGAAGGCAGCGTCGAAGATCCGCGAGACAGTCCTCATTTGCGTCCTTTTTAGAAGGTGTCTGGGCCTCGTCCGAGCATGCACGAATCCCGCCTCCCTGTCAAGTCTCTCATCGCATCGGCTGCGATGGACGATGGTATTCCTGCCTGTGTCCACTTCTTCCTTCGTTGCCCGCGTGCTTCGAGAGCCCCGTCGCTGTCGCATCACCACGCGATCCCGTAGTCCTCGCCGTAGTTGCTGGCGCCGCCCCAGAAGGAGCCGTGCTCGCGGTCCACGTAGATCGCGGTGATGGGGCCGGAGGTGAGCCGCTGGACCTCCAGCGTGTACCCCATCTCCCGCAGCCGCGCGCGCACCGAGTCCGGCGTGGCGGCGTTCACCAGCATCCGCCCTGGGCGCGACTCGTGGCCGCCGAACGAGCTGCGCATCTGGTAGCTGTTGATGTTCGGCGCCTCCACCGCCTGCTGCACGTTCATCCCGAACTCCACCACGTTCAAGAAGAACTGCAGAAGGTTCTGGTCCTGGCTGTCGCCGCCCTGCACGCCGAACGCGAGCATGGGCCGGCCGCCCTGCAGCGCCAGCGTGGGCGTGAGCGTCACCCGCGGGTGCTGCCCCGGCCGCACCACGTTGAACGGCCCCTCGGCCGCGTCGGTGACGAAGCTCTGCATCCGCTGGCTGAGCCCTACGCCGGTGCGCCCCGCCACCACGGCGGGGATCCATCCGCCGCTCGGCGTCACCGTCACCACCCACCCCTCCTCGTCGGCCGCCTGCACCGAGGTGGTCCCGAGCTGGAACTGGCGCTGGAACTCCGCGAACGAGGTCGGCGGCCCGGAGACGCTGTCGCGCCCGTTCATCGTCGACGGCCAGCTCCGCAGCAGCGCCAGGTACGGGTTGCGCCCGCCCTGGAACGGGTACGGGTCGCCCGGGAGGAGGTTGGGGTCGTTGCGCTGGGGGTTGATCAGCCGCGCACGCTCGCGGGCATAGTCCTTCGAGAGCAGCCCGCGCACCGGCTCCTCGGGCGGCACGTACGGGTCGCCGTAGTAGAAGTCGCGGTCGGCGAAGGCCAGGCTCATGGCCTGATAGACGGTGTTGATGTAGCGCGGCGAGTTGTATCCCATCGCCTTGAGGTCGAAGGTCTCCAGGATGTTCAGCGCCTGGAGCATCGCCGGCCCCTGCTGCCACACGTTCAGCTTGTAGACCTCGATCCCGCGGTAGCTGGTGTGCAGCGGCTCTTCGATGCGCACCCGCCACCCCGCGAGGTCGTCCAGCGTGAACAGGCCACCCTGCTCGCGCACGGAGCGCACGATCTCCCGCGCGATGTCGCCGCGATAGAAGCGGTCGTACGCCGCCTGGATCGCCTCCCGGCGCGTCTTCCCCGCCGCCAGCGCCTGCTGCTCGGCCTCCACCAGCTTGCGCAGCGTGGCCGCCAGGTCGGGCTGGCGGAAGATCTCGCCGATCGCGGGCCCCTCGCGCGGCTGGCCGGGGTGCACCAGGAAGAGCGCGCGGGAATACGGCCACTGCCGGATCCGCTCCTTCTCGCGTTCGATGGAGTTCGACGCCTCGTCCTCCATCGGGTAGCCGTCCGCCATCTGGATGGCGGGCCCGAGCACGTCCTTCAGCGACAGCTTCCCATACTCCGCCAGCATGGTGAGGATGCCGCCCGGCGTGCCGGGCGTGACCGCCGCCAGCGGGCCGTACTCGGGCGGGTAGCGCATCCCCCGCGAGTGGTAGAGCTCCCGCGTGGCGCCGGTGGGGGCCACCCCGAGCGCGTTGATCCCGATCACCTGCCGCGTGTGCGGGTTGTAGATCAGCGCCTGCGTCTCGCCGCCCCAGCTCAGCACGTCCCACATGGTCGCGGTCGCGGCGATCATCGCGCAGGCCGCGTCCACGGCGTTGCCGCCCTGCTGGAACATCATCGCCCCCGCGGTCGCCGCCAGCGGCTTGCCGGTGATGGCGACCCAGTGGCGGCCGTGCAGCACCGGCTTCACCGTCCGCTGCGCGGCGGCGGGCGCGACGACGCTGGAGACGACGAAGAGGAGGAGCGGGAGGACGCGGCGGATGGCACGCATGGGAGAGCCTCCTGGCGGGTGACGCAATCGCTTCAAGCGGGAGACGGACAGCGTACGGCGGGTGGACGGCGGAGGCAACGGCGTCGACGGGGATCGCGGGACGCACCCCCTTCCATCCCGTGCGCCGCCGGACGTACCTTTCGTCCGCCACCCCGTCCGGCCACGGTCCACGGCCGGCCCTCTCCCCCCTCGCGGGAGCCGCGCATGCTCATCGCCATCGCCGTAGTCGCCGTACTCCTGGTCCTGTTCGCCATCGTCACCTACAACGGCCTGGTGCGGCTCCGGCTGCAGACGCAGAACGCGTGGTCCGACATCGACGTGCAGCTCAAGCGGCGCCACGACCTGGTGCCCAACCTGGTGGAGACGGTGAAGGGCTACGCCACCCACGAGCGCGGCACCCTGGAGGCGGTCACCAACGCCCGCAACGCCGCGGCGTCCGCCCGCACGGTGGACGAGAAGGTGCAGGCCGAGAACATGCTCACCGGCGCGCTGCGCCAGCTGTTCGCGGTGGCCGAGGCCTATCCGGACCTCAAGGCCAACACCAACTTCCTGCAGCTGCAGAGCGAGCTGGCCGACATCGAGAAC
>DASYJZ010000340.1:0-3224 GCA_035995965.1 Longimicrobium sp.
GGGCGACTGGGTCCGCAGCAGCGAGCTGCGTTGCGCCTGGCTATCGCTCGACCGCTTCGATACCCGGCCTGCGCGGCTGTTCCGAGGGGTCGTGGCCGCGCTCCAGTCCGCGGCAAGCGACCTCCCCCGCGCCGGGGACGACGGCTTGCTGGCTCTTCAGCAGAGTCTCTCCCCCGACCCGGCTGAGTCCTACGATCTTGTACTCGGGGCCCTCGAGCACCTCACGGAACCGATGGTCCTAGTCATCGAGGACCTGCACCTGGCCGGAACAGGGCTGGCCGATGGAATCGTCGGCGTGCTCGCCGCCTCAGCGCCCCCCGCCTTACGCCTCGTCCTCTCCAGCCGCCGCCAGGCGCCCCTGCCTGTGGAGAGGCTCCGGCTCGGGGAAGGCCTGGGCGAGGTCCGTGCCGCCGACCTTGCCTTTACGCTGGACGAGGTCGCGCGGTTGGCCACTTCGCTGGGACGGGGCACCGCGTTCGATGCCAGGTCCTTGTGGCAGGTGACGGGCGGGTGGCCGGTCGCCGTGCACCTGAGCCTCGCCGCGCCTGCGCGGGCCCGTAATCCGTCAGAGCGGCAGATACCTCTCGCGGACTACGTTGCGGAGGAAGTACTCGACCAGTTGACCCCGTCGCTGGCAGACTTCGTCTTACGCGCCACGACCTGCGACCGGCTTGGCAGCCGGCTCGCCGTCGAACTCTATGGCCAGCCAAATGGTGCTCTCCTCCTTCAGGAATGTCTGCACAGTGGTCTCCTCATTGAGGACCACCGCGGCGGTGAATCCGTGTGCCGTTGGCATCCCGTCTTCGCCGCACACTGCCGCGGAATACTGGAGCGGCGGGACCCCCTCCTCGCCGAAAGCCTCCACCGCGTCGCAGCCCGCTACTATCAGGACCTCGACGTCGGTAAATGCGTGGCCCAGGCCCTGTGGGGAGGTGACCCGCTGCAGGCGGTGATGTCGCTCGGAGGGCATTGGCTGGAGTTCGTGCTCCGCAACGACATCCATGTTCTCGAGCAGCTGTGCCTCGATCTGCCGGCGCCGTGGAGCGAAGACCCCGAAATACTCATGATCAGATCCGCGTGCCGCAGCCTCGCCGGTGACAACGCATCAGCCGCGGAACTTACCCGCCGTGCGCTTGCAGGGGCCCCTGCCTTGACCGCCGCCCGCCACCGCCGGTTCGACATCAGCCGGAGCCTGTTCGAGCTGTTCCTCACCGACGACCGGCCCGACCTGCTCGCCGCTGCCGACGAGGGCCGGTTGCTCGTGGATGCCGCGGCAGACGGTTATCCCGCCACCCACGCAACCGGCCTCTTCCTGCGCGGCCAGGCCGAGGGCCGACTGCACCGCGATGACCAACAGGCGATCACCCTGCTGCGGACAGCAGCGGCCTCCGGGCGTGCGAACCATCTGGAAGCCGTGGAAGTATGCTCGGCGGCAGAGCTCGCGCTGGCGTCCGCGGAAGCCGGAGACTTCGTCACCGCCGACAACCAGGCCGCCGCGGCCTTGGAGCGGGCCAAAGCACTGGGGTGGGGTTCCCGCGAGCCGATGGCTCCCATCTGGCTGGCGCGCGGAATTACCTCCTACTGGAAAGACGACCTGGAGGACGCCCATAGCCACCTGACCAGAGCCCTGCGCGTCGACAGCAGGCTGTCCCCACTTGGCTCGATAACCCGGTTTTACCGGGTTCTGGTCGACTGTGCCACAGGCGATCCACGCCGTCTCGCGGAATCCAGTGCGGCCCTGCACGCATTCGACGACCGGCGACTCTACGGACTGCCTTGGAACGCGCTCCATACCATCGCCGAAGCAAAGATCACCGAAACCAAGGGCGACCTGGACGGCGCCCTGGCAATCGCTCAGCCTCTCGGGACCGGCGTCCATTCTCCCCTCGTTGACACGCTCCTGGCAGAACTCCTGCGCCGCGGCGGAAAAGCCACCGCTGCACAGCGCTGCACCGAATCGTTGACCGGCCGCCGTCGCCCCTCCTACATCGATACCAGCATCGCTCTCACCGAGGCCCTCCTGGCCCACACCGACGGAGACCCGGCAACGGCGCACGAGAGGATCGAGCACGCGGTCAACCGCGCCAACCCCCAGTCCATCCTGCGCCCTTTCGCGGAGTGGAGCGACGACCTCGCAGAACTCCTCGCCCAGCATGCGGCCTGGGGCACCGCTCATGAGCCCTTCATCGCCGCGCGGACGGCAGAACACGCGTCGAATCACGCCCGTCAGTCCCATTCAAACCGGGACCTCACGGAACGGGAACGGGAACTCCTGGCGCACCTGCGTTCAATGAAGACGGTGGCGGAAATTGCCCAGGTTCTGTTCGTATCGGTGAATACCGTCAAGAGCCACCAACAGTCGATCTACCGGAAACTCGGCGCAGCCGGCCGGCGGGAGGCGCTCAGAATCGCCGTCGAACGCGGCATCCTGTAAGCGCCGCCGGACACGGCAGCGCCTGGATGCGCCCGCCGGATTTCACCCTCAATGGGTGAGGTATCTGGCCGGATCCGGCCTATAATGTCACCCTTCTGGTATCCGAACCGGAGCCATCCGTACAAGGGGCAGACGCGGCTGGCCGCCGCACCGGCAGCAACGGCGCGCTCGACCTCAAGAGCTGCACCGCGGAACGGGTGCTGGTGAACGTCCGGGCGCAGGCACGGACGCTCGCGCGTCACGGGCGTGGCGCGCTGACGAGCCCGTCACCCGTTACCGCCAGCCTGCCACCCGTCGCACCGCGAATAGGGCTCGATGCCATGGGATACAAGCAGCCGCAGATGCAGGCACTGGAAGTTGTCGTCCACTACATCCGGCCCTGAGCTGCCCTCCGGCGGACAGGTGGCTTGATCCCCGGGCAGTGTTGTCAGTGTCCCGGGCAATTGGACCCGCTCCAATTCCGGGGCAGAGCTCATTTCCCGCAAGCCGGTCCCTCACCGCTACACGCTCGAGCCGCTCCCCCGCCGCGAAAAATCCCATACATGTGACTGTTTGCCATGAGTGGCGGATTATTCGCTAGAAGTTAGCGGTCTCGGCATCTTTAGAGGAGAATTCATCCGGTATGCCGAGCAGATGGCCGACTACATAGAAGCAGACATCGAGCTCGCGAAAAGGGCGGGTCATGCAGCCGTTGACCACAGTGATATTGCCAAAGGCTGGCGGTTTACGGCCTTGGCAGTGGCTGAAACCTACGACGGAGAATTTTAAGCTCCTGGCAGTGGCCGCTGGT
>DASYJZ010000341.1:0-8824 GCA_035995965.1 Longimicrobium sp.
GGGAGCAGAGAGAACGGCCCAAGCCTCACTGCCGTCGTCTCCGTTGCTCTCTGCGTCTGTACCTGGAACGGCGGTTACGAGGGCGAGGGATTCGGTCCGGCCTCGTCGTCGGCGTCGTCCTCGGCCAGCGGCAGCTCGCGCTGGAAGCGGCGCACCTCACGCAGCGCCGCCAGCTCGCGCAGCTCCCGCAGCTCCTCCTCGAACTCCTGCACGTCGGCGAAGTTGCGGTAGACGCTGGCGTAGCGCACGTAGGCGATCTGGTCGCGCTCCTTCAGCCGCTGCATCACCATCTCGCCGATCTCGCTGCTGGCCAGCTCGCTGGTCTCGCGCCGGTCCAGCTCGCGCTCGATGTCCTCCACCACCGTCTCGATCCCGGCGGGGGTGATGGGGCGCTTGGCGCTGGCGATCTCGATGCTCTTGAGCAGCTTGCGGTGCTCGAAGGGCTCGGTCTCGCCGTCGCGCTTCAGCACCTGGACGGTGCGCTCCTCGATGTACTCGTAGGTGGTGAAGCGGCGGCCGCAGCGCAGGCACTCGCGGCGCCGCCGCACCGCGCGCCCCTCGCGGCTGGTGCGGCTGTCGACCACGCGGTCGTCCTGGTGGTGGCAGAACGGGCAGCGCACGGCGGCTTTCGGTTGCGGGTCGGTCAGCGCGTGCCCAGCCGGTCCAGCTGCGTGCGGGCCTCGTCGGCCTCGTCGCTCCTGGGATAGCTGCGCAGGATCTGGTTCAGGTGCGCGCGCGCCTCGGTGCGGTCGCCGCGCGCGATCTCGAGCTTGGCGATGCGCAGCAGCGCGGCCGACGCCCGCGGCGACGACGGCCAGCGCTCCACCACCCGCTGGTACGCGGCGATGGCGGCGTCCGGATCTCGCGCGTAGCTCTCGCCCACGTAGAACTGCGCGTCGGGCGCACGCGCGTCGGAGGGCGCGATGCGCAGGAACTCCTGGAATCCCTCGCGCGCCGTCGACAGCGAGCCGCGCCGGTAGGCGCCCATCGCCGCGTCGTACGCCTCGTCCGCGGACGGCGCGCCGTCCGCACGGCGGGTGGGCGTGCGCGGGGGCGCGGGGCGGGCAGCCGTGCGTGTGCTGTCCGCCGGCGGCCGCGCCGTCGTGGTGCGCTCGGGCGCCGGACGCTCGGGTGCCGGCGCGGAGCGGGCCGGCGGGCGCGAGACCTCGGCGGCGACGCTGTCCGCGTCGTCCTGGGCCGCGCGGGCCTCGGCGGCGCGCTGCTCGAGCTGGCGCTGCAGGTCGCGGATCTGCTGCTGGCTCTGCCCGCCGAGCGCCTGGATCTGCACCAGTTGCCGGTCCACCTCCAGCAGGCGGTTGGCCATGTCGGCGCGCATGCGCGTGTTCTGCGTGCTGAGCGAGTCGAGCATCGCCTGGGTGCGGGCGATGAGGTTCTCGATCTGCCGCGTCTGCGCCGCGCGGTCGGCGTCCATCTGGGTGCGCAGCGTCTCCAGGTCCTGCTTGGTCGCCAGGCACCCGGCGAGGGACGGCAGGAGCGCCGCCGCGAGGGCGAGCCGGAGGGCCTTCATCGGTGCAGCTCCGCGGGAACGGTGGTCAGGGTGCCGCCGGCCAGGGTGAACTCGGCGCGGCGGTTGCGCGCGAAGCTGTCCTCGTCCTCGCCTTCGACGAGCGGGCGCTCCTTGCCGTAGCTGAGCGTGGAGAGCCGCGACTCGTCGATCCCCAGGTTCACCAGGTACGCGCGCACCGCCTCGGCGCGGCGCTGGCCGAGGGCCAGGTTGTACTCGGTGGAGCCGCGCTGGTCGCAGTGCCCCTCGATCCTGAGCCGTACGCCCGGGTTGGCGCGCAGCACGGCGGCCTTGGACTCGAGCTTCCGCTGGGCCGCGGCGTTGACCTCGTCGCTGTCGTACTCGAAGAAGACGATGTCGGTGAGCGCGTCGCGCGCGACCGACACAGCGCCCTCCCGCGCCCGCCGCTCGCGCTCCGCGGCCTCCTCCACGAGGGTGACGGAGTCGGCGCGCAGCCGCTCGCGCTCCGCGTCGGTGACGCCGCCAGCGGACGGGGGGCGGATCGTGGCCGTGGTGTCCACCGCGGGCGTGGGGTCGACGGGCGGCTTCTTCCTGCACCCGGCCAGCGCCAGCGGGACCAGCAGCAGTGGGGCTGCGTGGCGAAGCTTCATCGATCTTCCTCTACGTGGTTCGGTGGTGTGGCGATGTGTGGTCATCTCGTCCGCCGGCCCCGCGGGCCCTCTCCCTGGCGCTTCGCGCCGGTCCCTCCCCCAAAACAACCTGGGGGAGGGACGGTGGCTCGCTTCGCTCGCGGCAATTCATCTTCGCCGCGAGACCCGTCGCGTGCCCGACGATCCTCGTCCCACCGCGGCCTGCAACCCGCGAAGGCGGGTTTCGTGTGGGTGTTGCAGCGAATTTATTCGCCCTGTCCCTGCCCTGTCCCTGCCCTGTCCCTGCCGCGGCCCTGCCTGCCGCGCTGGAGACCTACTCCCCTCCGCTCGCCCGCGCCAGCACCGGCGACCACGCGGGCAGCCCGAATCCCCGCCCCGCGACCAGCGTCCGCACCTTCCCGGTGACCGTGTCGAGGACGAAGAGCCCGCCGCCGTCGCGGTCCGGCGAGGCGAAGACCAGGTGGCGGCCGTCGGGCGCCCAGCTCGGGTCCTCGTTGCGGCCGCGGTCGGTCAGCAGCCGGGCGCCGCGCCCGTCCGGGCCGACCACCGCGATCTGCGCCACACCCGCCACCCGGGTAGAATACGCGATCCAGGGCCCCGTCGGCGACCAGTCGGGCGAGGTGGAGTAGCCGCGGCGGCCGTACTGGTACCCGGACACCAGCCGCGGCTCGCCGCCGTCCAGCCCCATCACGTACACCGCGGGCTCGCCCAGCCGGTCGGAGACGAAGGCAATCCTCCCGCCGTCGGGCGAGAAGGTGGGGGACAGGTTCTCGTAGCGGCGCGACTGCGTCAACGTCCGGAAGCCGCCGCCGGAGCTCAGCGCGATCTCGGTGTTGCCGCCCACCGTCGCGCCGAAGGCGATGGTGCGCCCGTCCGGCGCGTAGGCGGGGGTGATGTTGATCCCGTCGCGCCCCGACACGGTGCGCTCGCCGCCCGTCGCCAGGTCGCGCTCGAAGAGGTGCGGGCCGCCGCCCTTGAAGCTGGTGAACGCCAGCCGCCGCCCGTCCGGCGCCCACGCCGGCGAGAGCGCGATGGACCCGTCGCTCGTCACCCGCGCCGTCCCCTCGCCGTCCGAGTCGACGACGTAGATCTCCTTGGACCCGCGCCCCGCCGTGACGAAGGCGATGCGGCTGGTCGCGAACCCGGGCTGCCCCGTCGCCCACCGCACCACGGCGTCGGACGCGACGTGCACCGCCATGCGGAACCCGCGCTCGCCGCGGCCGGGGAGGGTGAACGTCCCCGTCCCCTTCACCTGCCCGTAGACGGCGTCGTGCAGCGTCAGCGTGAGCGTAGACCCGGCGATGGCGCCCTGCAGCACCCAGTCGGCGCCGCGCTCGCGCCAGGCGGCGACGTCGGGCCGCTCGGCGGGAGTGTCGCCGGGCGGGTCCTTCATCTCGAAGCGGTCGCTGTACTCCAGGTCCCGGCGGACGATCTGCCGCGCCGCGCCCCCCACGTCCCCCGCGAACGGCAGCACGACGAAGCCGGGCGAGTACTGCGCCTCGTACGTCATCCGCAGCCGCACGCCCGCCGGCGTGGTGTCGTTCTGCGCCGCCGCCGGCCCCGCGAGGGCGATAGCGATTGCGATGAGGCCGAGGGTTGCGTGCGAGCGGCCGATGCATGCGAGACCGCCGGGTTGGGATCCGCCGGGTTGGAAACCCGGCGCTGGAACGGCACAAAGTCCGCCTTCGCGGACTGCGCCTATCCCCCGGCGCGATCCCGCACCCGGAAACGCTACGTCTACCGTCGCACGGCCTTGCGCAGGGAGGCCGATGTCCGCTCTCCCACCCTCTCCCGGTACGGGAGAGGGTTTGCGCTCTAAGGCGCAGGGAGAGGGCGCCGAAGAGGCGAAACAGCGGGCGAAGCGCACAGTCATCCAGGAAATCGCCGTCACAGTTCGGGTGAGATGTCCACGCACACCGGGAGCTCCGTGGCGCCGAAGGCGGCGGGGAGGCCGCCGAACGCCTTGCGCAGCCCCGCCTGCTCCACCGCCTCCTGCACCGCCATGCGGAAGGTGAACCCCCCGCGCACCCGCCGCACCTCGATGTCGTCCACGCTGCCGTCGCGGCGGATGGTGAAGCAGGTCTCGGCGGTGCCGCTGGAGCCCTCGGGGCGGCGGAAGTAGCGCCGCACCTGCCGCACGATGTTCTCGCAGTAGCCCGGGCTGGGACACTCCGCGCCGCGCTGCGACACGTTCAGCCCCTCGCCCCCCGCGGAATTCGGGTCCGGCTCGCGCCCCGTCGGCGCGCCGCGCATCCCCGTCCCCGCGCTGCTCGCCCCCGCGCCGGGTCCGGGGGGAGTCACCGGTGGCCGCGTCGCCGGGGCGGCGGCGGGCTTCGGCGGCGTCGTGGGACGCGTCGGGGTCGCGGGACGGCGGGGCTCGGGTGTTCTAGGCTCGGGAGCCCGCGCAGGTTCCTTCGGCGGGGATGGAACGGCGCGCGGCGGCTCGGGTGCGGCGGCCGGCGCGGGTGCGGGAGGCGGCGGCGGAGCGGGAGGCGCCGGCCGCGGGGCCGGGGCCTGGCTCCCGCCGGCGTTCGGAGCGGGAGATTCGATCGGCGGCGCGCCGCGGACGGTCGGCGGGGGGGAGACGATGTTGACCGCGTACACCTTCATCCGCGGCGCGCGCGGCGGCGCGTGGCCGAAGGCGCCCTCCGCCAGCAGCAGGCCGGCGATCACGGCGGCGTGCAGCGCGAGGGAGCCGGCGGCCGCACGCCACGGCGCGCCGTCGCCCTCCTCCCGCTCCCGCCGGCCGTGCGCGCCGATGTCCATCTACTTCCTCCCCCCGGGGTTCTCCTCTTCCGCGATCAGGCCGACGGTGGCGACCTCGGCGCCCTTCATCGCCCCCAGCACCCGCACCACGCTGCCGTAGGGGACGCCCTGGTCCGCGCGCAGGTAGACGTTCCTCGCCCCCTTCTCGCGCACGTACGCGGGGAAGCGCCGCGCGAAATCCTCCCAGCGCACCACCTCGGTGCCGAGGTAGATGGCGCCCTGCCGGTCCACCGTCACGATCACCCCCTCGTTGGCGGGGACGGACTGGGTGCGGGCGCGGGGAACGCTGACCTCCACGCCGCCCTGCAGCATCGGCGCGGTGATCATGAAGATCACCAGCAGCGTGAGCACCACGTCCACCAGCGAGGTGACGTTGATCTCGGCGCTCGGCTTGAGCACCCCCTCGCCGCGGCGGCGCGGCATCAGATGCGCCCTTCTCGGGCCAGCGCGCCGATGAACTCGCTGGAGAAGCCCTCCAGCTCGCCCATGAACAGGTTCAGCCGCCCGGTGAGGTAGTTGTACCCGATCGCCGCGGGGATCGCGACCACCAGCCCGCCCGCCGTGGCGATCAGCGCCTCCGCGATCCCGGGCGCCACCGCGGTGATGCTGCTGGAGCCCGCGTTGGCCACGCCGATGAAGGAGTTCATCACCCCGATCACCGTCCCCAGCAACCCCAGCAGCGGCGAGGCCGTGGCGAAGATCGCCAGCCAGAGCAGGCCGCGGGTGAGCCCGTCGCGCTCGTCGCCCTCCTCCTTCTCCAGCACCAGGCGCAGCACCTCGAGCTGCGTGGGGAGGAGCCCCTTCACCTCGCCGGTGCGCGACGGCGGGCGCAGCTCCGAGTAGAAGGTCATCCCCCGCTTGAACACGCGGGTGAAGGGCGACTCGGGAAGGGCGAGGACCTGGTGGAAGGCGTCTTCCAGCTTGTCCGCCCGCTCCAGCCGGTCCACGAACACGTCGCTCTCGCGCCGCAGGCGGCGGAACTGCCGCACCTTGAGCACGATGATGGCCCACGAGGCGAACGAGAACACGGCGAGGACGACCAGGATCACCTTGGTGGAGGCGGTTCCCTCGGCGACCATCCGCCACAGGTTGCCGAACTCCCCGGACTGCGCGGCCGACTGGATCATGCGGCGGGGACGTGGCGAGCGGTCATTCCATAGCGAGCGAGATACCCTGACCGTGTGCCCCCCAGGATGTCATCCTGAGGCCGGCGGCGCATGGACTGCGTCCGCGCAGAACCGTGCAGGCCGAAGGACCTGTAACCGCGGCAACGATCAAGCGGGCGATGCGCACCGTGCCGGGTCGGATCCGAGCTCCTACCCGACTCTGCCCCCTGAGACGTCATCCTGGGGGCGACCACTCGATGCATGGGTCCACGAACAGGGTGGCAGCCCGGAGGATCTATCACTGCGGCTGCACTACCGACGGCGTGTCGCATCGACCGGCAATAGATCCTTCGGCCTGCCGGACTCTTCTCATGCGGAGGTTCGATCGCGGCCGGCCTCAGGATGACATCGTCGGGGGCCACGTGGAATGCACCGGCAAGCTCCCGATCTGGTCCGGCAGCGTGGAATGCACGGGCATCCTCCCGGTCTGGAATCATTCGTCTTCCTTGCGTGCGGCGGTGGGGTCCAGCTCGAAGAGGTAGCGCACCGTGTCGAGCACGCCGGTGCCGCGGCCGTTGCCGGCCGCCTCGCGCAGCCGCGCCGTGGGCGCGTGCAGCAGCTTGTTGAGCAGCGAGCGGGTGAGCGCCTCCACCGCGGCCCGGTCGTCGTCCGACAGGTGGCGCAGGCGGCCCAGGGCGCGCTCCACCTCCTCCTGCCGCACCCGCTCGCCGTGGTCGCGCAGCGCGCGGATGGTGGGGACGACCGCCAGCGACGCGTACCATCCCCAGAACTCCTCCACCCCCTGGGCCACGATCCCCTCCGCCGCCGGCAGCTCGGCGCGGCGCCGGTCCAGCGAGGCGTCCACGATCTGCTGCAGGTCGTCGACGTTGTAGAGGAAGACGTTCCGCTGCTCGCCGACGGCCGGCTCCACGTCGCGGGGGATGGCGATGTCGATGATGCAGAGCGGCCGCCGCGGGCCCTTCGGCAGCGCCGCGCGGAAGCGGTCGCGCGTCAGCACCGGCACCGGCGCGGCGGTGGAGCAGATCACGATGTCCACCTCGCCCAGCGCGCCGGCGAACGCGTCCCACTGGATCGCCTCGCCGCCCCACTTCTCGGCCAGCTCGCGGGCGCGGTCGTAGGTGCGGTTGGCGACCACGGCGGTGCGTACGCCCGCGCCGCGCAGGCACTCCAGGGTGATCTCGCTCATCTCCCCCGCGCCCAGCACCAGCGCGCGCCGCCCCTTCAGCGAGCCGAAGATCTTCTTCGCCAGCTCCACCGCGGCGGAGGGGACCGAGGCGGCGCCGGTCCCCAGCCCCGTCTCGCTGCGGACGCGCCCGCCCACGCCCAGCGCCGTCTGGAACATGCGGTTGAGCGCCGGCCCCACGACCGGACCACGGCCCGCGGCCACGTCGCGCGCGGCGGCGTACGCCTCGCGCACCTGCCCCTGGATCTGCGGCTCGCCCACGATCATCGAGTCGAGCCCGGCCGCCACCCGGAAGAGGTGCTGCGCGGCGTCGCGGTCGCGGCGCACGTACAGCCAGCGCCCCGCCTCGCCCGTGGCCGCGCCCAGCCGCTCCGCCAGCATGGCCTCGGCGCGGTCGACGGCCTCGGCGCCCCCCTCGCCCGCGGCCAGGTAGACCTCGGTGCGGTTGCAGGTGGAGAGCACCACCGCCTCGCCGCCCGCGTCGCCCGCGAGCGCGGCCAGCGCGCCCGGGAGCTCGGCGCGCCCGAAGGCGAGCCGCTCCCGCAGCTCGATGGGCGCCGTGCGGTGGCTCGCGCCTACGACTGCGACAGGCATGCGGAAATGCGGTGCTCGACGTCTTCGTCGCGGCCCTCGATGGCCGCGTCCAGGAACTCGGGGGTGACCAGTCCGAACCACGCCTCGCGGCGGCGCTTCCCGTCCTCCGGCCAGCGGGCGCGCACCTCCTCGCGGACGTGCGCCAGGCGGCGCGCGGCACGCCCCAGCCCGGGCGTGACCACCGCCTCCAGCCGCTCGCGCAGCCGCCGCGCCAGGAGCGGGCTGGCACCGCCGGTGCTCACCGCCACCACCACGTCGTCGTGACGGATGGTCGCCGGCACGTGGAGGTTCGAGTGCCGCGGGTCGTCCACGATGTCGACCAGCGCGCCGTCGTCCGCGGCCTCGCGGCCGGCCTTCTCGTTGACCTGGCGCGAGTCGGTGGCCGCGAACAGGACCGAGAACTCGGCCCCGTCGCCCGGCAGGTACGGCCGCGCGTGCCAGGTGAGCCCGTGCGCGCGGATGATCTCCAGCAACTGGGGATGGACCTCGGGAGAGACGATCTCCGGCAGCGCACCCGCCTCGACCAGGCCGCGCACCTTGCGCAGCGCGACCTCGCCGCCGCCGACGACCAGCACGGAGAGGCGCGAGACGTCGAGCATCACCGGGTAGCGCGCGCTCACAGGAAGGCCCCGCCAGCGGCCTCGCCCAGCCGCAGCACCACGTAGCCCATCAGCACCACGGCGAAGCCCACCACGCTCACCAGCGCCGCCCGCCGCGCCGGCCGGCCGCCGCCCACGCGCGCGCCCAGCGCGGCGGCGAACACCAGCCAGCTCAAGATACCCCACACCACCTTCGGGTTTCCCGGCGACATCGGCCGCCCGAAGCGCTCCGTCCACGCCCACCCCACCAGCAGCGCCAGCGTCAGGAAGGCCATCCCCGCGATCAGCGACCCGCGGCCGATGCGGTCCAGCGTGTCGAGCGGGGGGAAGAAGCGGAAGGTGGCCCCGAAGTTCTTGCTCTTCAGCTCGCGGAACTGGATCAGGTACATGAGCCCCGCCGCGAAGGCCACGGTGAGCCC
>DASYJZ010000342.1:0-5749 GCA_035995965.1 Longimicrobium sp.
CGCGCGCGTCGAGCTCGGCGTACGTCAGCGTCTCGCCGCGCCAGCGCACGGCGTCGCGGCCGGCGTGCATCGCCGCCGCGGCTTCAAAGAGCGCGTGGATGGTGGGGAGAGGCGAGCGGTCCGCGGGCATCGAAGGGTTCGTCATCGGGGGGATGCGGGAGGGGGTCGTGCGGGGAAGGCGAGGGTATTCGACGGGACCGAAGTGCAAAGTGCGAAAGTGCTAAGTGCTAAGTGCTAAAGTGCTGGTTCGCTTTTCCTTGGCACTTGGCACTTGGCACTTGGCACTTGGCACTTGGCACTTTCTTTTATTTCATGCTGCCCGGCGCGGCGCGGCCTCGCGAAAGACCCGGCCGAGCCGCGCGATCCCCTCCTCGATCTGCGCGACGGAGGGGAAGCTGAAGTTCAGCCGCATGGCGCGCGTGCCGGCGCGGCCGTCGAAGCTGAAGGCGTTCCCGGGAACGTAGGCCACCCCGTCGCGCTCCAGGACCGCGGGGAGGAGCGCGGCCGCGTCCATCCCCGCGGGGAGCTCGGCCCAGAGCAGCGCGCCGTGCCGCGGCACGCTCCAGCGCGCGCCCGCGGGGAAGTGGCGGGCCAGCGCGCCCAGCATGGCGTCGCGCCGCTCGCGGTAGGCGGCACGGATGCGGCCCAGGTGCGCCTCGAATCCGCCGGCCGCCAAATATTCCGAGACCAGGCGCTGGCTGAAGGTGCTGGTGTCGATGTCGGCACCGTCCTTGGCACAGCCAAGCACATTCACCAGCTCCGGGGGGACAACCAGCCAGCCCGCGCGGAAGCCGGGGGCCATCACCTTGCTGAAGGAGCCCACGTAGAAGCACCACCGGTCCTCGAGCGCGCGGATCGGCGGGAGCGGCTGGCCGTAGTGCAGCAGCCCGTAGGCGTCGTCTTCGATCAGCGGCACGCGGTGGCGGCGGGCGAGCTCGGCCAGGCGCAGCCGCTTCTCCAGGCTCACGCTCACCCCCAGCGGGTTGTGGCCGTCGGTGATGCAGTAGATGAAGGCCGGCCGCGGCCCGTGCTCCAGGTGCGCCTCCACCTGGTCCACGTCGATCCCCGTCTCCAGGTCGCTGTCCACGGGGAGGATGAGCGGGGAGTACGACTCGACCACCTGCTGGAAGCCCATGTACACCAGCCGGTCGCAGATCACCGCGCCGCCGGGCTCCAGGAAGAGCCGCGCGAGCAGCGCCAGCGCCTGCTGCGCGCCGGTGGTGAGGAACACCTGCTCGGGGCCGCAGTCCACCCCGCGCCGCCGCATCAGCGCCGCGATCTGCTCCTTCAGCGGCGCGTGCGGGGGCCTGTACTGCAGCGCCCCCGTGTCCGCGCGCAGCACCCGCTCCGCCGCGGCCAGGTAGTCGTCCACCGGGAAGAGCTCGGGGGCGGGGAGGCCCAGCGCGAAGGAGATCACCCCCGGGCGCGCCATGTGGCCCATCATCGCCTGGATGGTGGAGGGGCGCAGCGCGCGCGTCCACTCGGCCAGCGCCAGGTCGGCGGGCGCGAGCGGGTCGAACAGGGGTGACGGATGGAGAGACATGAGACCTCCGCGTTTCGCCGGCTCGCGACGGCGGGTGCCCGTCGTGAAAGGTGTGCGGGCGGGTGGGAGAACCGAAGGGCCGGCGGAGGGGGTGGGGACCCGCCGGAGCGACGGCCGTCGTGGCGGCCGACGTGCCCTGCGGTGGCGCGAGAGCGGCGGGTCGATTCCCCCCCGTCCCGCGGAGTTGCAAAGGATAACCGCCCGCCGAATTCAGAGCAAGAGGGCTGTTCGCAACTGATACAAAGCGCACAGGCGCGCGTTGCAGCACACTCCTCAACTGCAGGTTACAACTGGCTTTATAACTCAACGGCGGACACGGCTACCCGCACCCCTTTGTCCAGCGGCGGGGTTCTGGAATGCAGGAAACCTCCCGCCGCCGGCCACCTGGATGAGACAGGGATGCCCCACATTCATGCGATGACCCGTTGTGCCCCCGGTGGCGCAGAGCGCGCGGCCTGGGGTGGGGATACGGGGAACTGGACTTCGCCCGCCGAGGAGGTTACCTTGCATGTGTCTCGCGTATGACGCGAGGCGACACGCAGCGTTTTCCCCCAGATCGAGACGACACGATATGCAGGCCGTCGCCCGACCGTTGATCGTGCTCCACTCCGACGGAGTGTTCAAGGAGCGGCTGCGCCGCATCGGCAGCCAGCGCTTCAAGAGCCAGTTCGTGAACGATTGGGACGAGCTCCGCGTGGCGCTAAAGGAAGCGCCGCCCGCCGCGCTGGTCGTGGTGGACCCCTACACCCACAGCTACGGCGCCGAGGCCGAGCTGGCGCCCGAGCTGCGCTCGCTGCTCTGGGAGCACCCCACCGCCACGGTGATCGCGGCGCTCGAGGTCAAGCGCCAGCGCGTGCGCGACCTGCGCACGCTGGGCGAGTGGGGGGTGAAGGAGGTGATCGCGCTCGACGAGGAAGACACGCTGGAGGCGATCAGCCGCCGCCTGCGCTCGGCGCAGGGACGCCCGCTGCAGAGCCTGCTGGAGCGCTCGCTTCCGCCCACGCTGAGCGGCCGCGCGCGCACCCTGCTGATGGCCGCCGCCGAGGTGGTGGCCGAGGGCGGACACGGGCGCGACCTGGCCGCCTCGCTGCGGCTCTCCGAGCGCACCCTGCTGCGCTGGGCCGAGCAGGCGGACCTGCCGCCCCCACGCCGCATCCTGGCCTGGATGCGGGTGCTGCTCGCCTGCGAGCTGCTCGACGACCCGGGGCAGACGGTGCTCTCGGTGGCCTACACCTGCGGCTACGCCAGCGACAGCTCGCTGCGGCGCGCGGTGCAGGAGTTCACCGGGGTGCTGCTCACCGAGTTGCGCCAGCAGGGCGCCTTCGCCACGGCCAGCGAGAAGTTCCTGGCGGAGCTCGACGACACCCGCGAGAGCGGCCGCAACCGCCGCAAGGCCGAGCGCATGGCCGCGCGCGACGGGACCGCCCCATCCGCCGCGGGCAGCGGCGCCTGAGCCCTGTCGGGGCACGGCGAAAGCAGGGTCGCACGCAGAGACGTTTCTGCGTGCGACCCTTCCCGTTTGGGAGCCGGAGGGTTTCGACGTAGATTGCCCGCGGCGCACTTCGTGCTCGATCCTCCCGCACCCCACCACGACCCGGACCCGGTTCGGAAACGATGCGCGACAGGAACCAGGAGGACGCCCCCGAACCGGTGGTGCCGGAGGGCGAGTCCGAGACGCTGCTGGCGCGTCCCGCCGCCGTGGGGCCCTACGCGCCGCCGCCCCCCGGCACCGCCATCCGCACGCCGCGCGGCCGCAGGCCGCGCCGCAACCTCCTGGAGCGCGCGTTCGAGGGCCGCAGCCACCCATACCTGCGCCTCACGGCCTACTACGTGGTGCTCATCGCCCTCCTGGGCACGCTGGTCTACTTCGTGGAGCCGGTGCGCAACGCGCTGATCCTGCCCACCATGCTCCCCTCGCGCGAGGGGGGGCTGCTTGCCGCGGGGCCCGGCGTGGACTACGGGGCGCACCTGTCGCTGGTCGAGGCGGCGGGGCGCGCCCTCACCACGCTGCTGGTGATCGCGGCGGCGCTGCTGCTGGTGGTGCCGGTGGCGTGGGTGTACATGCTCACCAAGCGCTTCCGCTACGACCCCGCGCTGGTGGCCTCGGTCATCATCCTCCCCATCGTGGTGGCGGGCACCGCGATGGTGGTGAAGAACTCGCTGGCGCTGGCCTTCTCGCTCGCCGGGATCGTGGCGGCGGTGCGCTTCCGCAACACGCTCAAGGACCCGCGCGACGCCGTCTACATCTTCCTGGTGATCGCCTGCGGGCTTTCCGCCGGCGTGCAGTCCATGGACGTGGCGCTGGCCATCTCCCTGGCCTTCAACTTCGTGGTGCTCACCGTCTGGAAGTTCAACGTGGGCTCGCTCTATGGCGGCAGCTACGGGCGCACCGGCGTGCTCTCGGTGGGCGACCCCGCCCTGCTGGTAGCCGAGGAGCCCGCCCAGCAGCGCGCCGTGCGCCGGCGCATGCTGCGCCTGGGCGAGGACATGCGCACCGACGGCGTGCTGCTGGTGCACAGCGCCGAGCCCGACCTGGCGCGCACCACGGTGCAGGAGGCGCTGGGCGACCTGGCGCGCGACTGGCGGATGGTGGACGTGGTGCCGCGCGGCGGCGACATGCACACGCTGGAATACCTCGTGCGGCTGAAGGACGACATCGCGCCCGTGGACCTGGTGGGCGCGCTCGACGAACGCTGGAGCGAGCAGGTGGACGCGGCCGAGTTCTTCCCCTTCCGCACGCGGCAGCGCAAGCGGAAGCGGAAGAAGGCGTGAGCCGCCGCCGCCGGAACGGGATCCCGGGACGGGTGATGAGGACGAGCGGGCGCGTCGCGGCCGCCGCCATGCTGGTCGTGGCGGCGCCGCTGCTGGGTGGGTGCTTCCAGACCATGAGGGGGCTGGGGCGGGTGAGCCCGGCGGTGGCGGAGGGCGACACGCTGGAGCTGAGGCTGGTGCTGATCGGCGACGCGGGGCTCCCCGCGCCCGGCGGCGAGCCGGTGCTCCGGGGGCTGCAGCGCGAGCTCTCGAACGACCCGAAGTACAGCTTCGTGGTGTTCCTGGGCGACAACGTCTACCCGCGCGGCATGGTGCTGGACAGCACCGCCGCCGAGCGGCGCGAGAACGAGCGCATCATCGACGACCAGCTCGCGCCGCTGCTGGCCACCGGGGTGCACGGCATCATGCTCCCCGGCAACCACGACTGGGCCACGGGCACAGCGGGGGGATGGGACGCGATCCGGGCCGAGGCGCGCTACGTGAACGCGCGCGGCCGCGGCCTGGTGCGCTTCCTCCCCGAAGGCGGCTGCCCGGGGCCGGTGGTGGTGGACTTCGGCGAAGCCGTGCGCCTGATCGTGCTCGACACGCAGTGGTGGCTGCAGGCGGGGAACCCGCGGCCGCACGGCGCCTCGTCGCGCTGCCGGGCGCGGACGGAGCAGGAGGTGGTGGACTCGCTGCGCGCCGACCTGGCCTCGGCCGGGCAGCGGCGCACGGTGGTGCTCAGCCACCACCCGCTGGTGTCGGGCGGCCAGCACGGCGGCTACTTCGACTGGCCCACCTACCTCTTCCCCTTCCACCCCTGGGCACGGCAGGCGGGGGTATTCGCGCGGCAGGACGTGAGCGGCCGCGAGTACCGCACGCTGATCGCGGCCATGGTGCGGGCCTTCCAGGGGAACGCGCCGCTCATCCACGCCGCCGGGCACGAGCACAACCTGCAACTGCTGCGCGGCACCGGCGCGCACTTCCAGGTGATCAGCGGCGCCGGCATCTACAACCACACCACGCCCACGCGCGCCATCCCGGGGACGCTGTACGCCCGCCGCGCGAGCGGGTGGACTACCGTCGCCTTCCTGCGCGACGGCCGCGTGCGCGTGGCCTACCGCACCGTGGACGCGGAGGGGACGATCAAGGAGGAGTTCTCCATGTGGCTCGACACCCCGCCGCTCGTCCGCCCCCCCGCGCCGGACACCGCCGCCCCGTCCGCGTCGCCCGCGCCCCCTCCCGCCGGGACCCGCCCGTGACCCGCCTCCGCCGGCCGGCATTCGCCGCCGCGCTCGTGCTCTGCGCCGTCTCCCCGCCTCACGCCGCCGCGCAGCGCGACACCGTCGTCGTCGCCGGGCCCCGCTACCAGGCCTCGGGACTCAAGCGCTTCCTGTTCGGCGACTCGTACCGCGACCTGTGGACGGCCCCGGTGCGCGTCCCCGTGCTCGACCT
>DASYJZ010000343.1:0-4399 GCA_035995965.1 Longimicrobium sp.
CGAGGCCATGGTGGCGGGGACGGCACCGGCATCGCCTCGATCTCCGACATGGCGTTGTACTATTCCAGCGTCGGCGGCGCTGGACGTAACTGGCCCTCAACGTCGTGCCCTGATGAGAGCGGAACTTCGTTATTTGCACAGTCCAGACGCCCCGGACCTGTCGGCCTACCAGCCTGAGACTCACGGGCGCCTGGAACGGCTCCGCGGCTTGGCGAGGAATCGGCAGCAGCGGCAGCACTTGCTGCGCTACCCAGCTTCTTGTATTGCGCCGCTGACAGTGGAGCGATCATCAGCTTCTGATCGATCGCGCACCACCGAACGCAAGGCAACTCATGACCCTGGTCGTCGATGTCTCCGTCGAGCGGTCTTCCGACCACGCTCGGCCCACGGTCAGTGTGAACTACCGCGAGAGGGAGTCCGGCTCGGAGCGGCTTTCACCCGCCGATCTCGACAGCGTGCCGCCGTTGCTCGCGTATGCCCCCGCGTTGTTGGCCGAGTTCTTCGCAGGTGCGCTCGGGGAAGGGTGGAGGGCCCGCGTCGAGGCATCCCGGGAGAGCAACTCAGCGGCGGGTTTTCCGCGCATCTGTGATGACGCGGCTGGGTTGCGCAATGCCCTGCACGAACTTCGGGAATACTCGGAGAGTGGAGCATCGACGTCAGTCTACCCGGTTTCGATCTGGCTGTGGAGCAGCGCTCATCGGTACCCAGAAGCGCTGATCGGGCAATACCGCGCGGATCGTGGCAACATGACATTGTTTCTGGAGCTGATCCAGAGCGGGGTGATCTGGAGCGACCTCGAGGACGCTTACTGCGATATCATGGCGTCCGCGCGGAACGCACCGTCCTTGATTCGGTGGATGGAGGCGGCATGTCGGAAGATTGAAGGCGGCGTCCACTGTGCTCTGGAGCTCCCCTGATCCGTCTTTCGATCCTGTCCAGCCCGGGTGTGGCGGGGGTGAGCTCGAGGTAGCCAGAATCCCCGGTGCATCAGCGCTGGCTACGCCGGCGAGCAGCCGTTCGCGGCGCTGCCGCTGTGGGGTCCGTAAGGCCGCGCGCCGCAGGTGGTGTTCGCCAACGGCGTCGTTTGGGGTCACCGAACCGGGACACCGAGAGAGTGCTGGGTCGCGTCCGTTTGTCTTCCGGGCAGGCGCGGGGTAGCTTGGCCGCCCCGCCATCCCTCCCTACCCGCACGAAGGAAGACCTCATGTCGACCATCCGGGGCGTCCTGCTCGACGAAGGCGGCGCGTACTACAACGTGGAGGCCGGGCGGGTACCGGGGCAGAGCGACGCCCAGGCGATCCAGGCGGCGCTCGACGCGCACGACCGCGTGTTCATCCCCGCGGGCACCTACCACCTGGACGCGCCGCTGCTCGTGGCGCGCTCGGGGATGAGCCTGCTGGGAGCCGGGCCGCGCACGGTGCTGCGGCCCGCCCCCGGCGTCGCCCGCGCGATCCGGGTGAACGGCGCCCCCGCGCGGCTCGCCGACGTGGAGGTGGCGGGGCTCGCGGTGGACGGGAGCGCCGCCCCCTTCACCTGCATCGGGATCGAGATCGACGCGGTGGACCGGCTGCGGGTGCGCGGCGTGGCCGGCGCGCAGCTGCAGGGGTTCGTGGGGCTCGACAACTGCGCCGACTTCGTGCTCTCGGAGCTCTTCGCCGACCAGATGGTCGACACGCTGAGCTTCGAGTACTGCCGGCGCGGCGCGGTCACCGGCGTCACGCTGAACCGGGTGAACGAGGGAGTGGACCTGTTCGACTGCGAGGAGCTCTCCTTCAGCGCCGTGAGCATCGCGAGCTGGGGGCCGGGCGAGCACCGGGGGATCTACCAGACGGGGATCGACTTCTCCTCGTCGCGCGCGGTGACGTTCACGGGGTGCACGGTGCAGGGCGACTTCCAGTGGGCGATGAACCTCAAGGACGAGATGACCCCCGCCCCCGCGCTCTCGAGCTGCGTGGTCAGCGGCTGCTCGTTCGTGGGCTTCCGGGAGATCGGACTCTGGATCGAGGCGGGGCACGACCCCGACGTGGAGCCCGCGGGGACGCGCCACCGGCAGCTCCTGGTCCAGGGGTGCACTATCCGCAGCGACGCGGCCGGCGCCAACGGCATCCGCACCGAGTCGGTGCCCGAGCTGCGCATGCGCGACCTGGTGATCGCCGACTGCCTGGTGGAGGCGCCGATCCACGCGGTGCGCATCGAGAACTACGCCGGGGTGCAGCTCCGCGGGTGCACGCTGCGCGCGACCTCGCCCACCACCTCGGCGATGAACGAGGGGGTGGCGCTGCTGGCGCGCGGCGGCACCTCGCCGCAGACGGGGGCCATGATCACCGTGCGCACGCTGGCGGTCGTCGGCTGCGACGTCGCCAGCCAGGCCGCGCACGCGGTGTTCATGGACCAGGTGGTGGACCCGCTGGTGGAGGGGTGCACGCTGGAGTGCGGCGGCACCGGCGTGTGGCTGCGCAACTGCCGCAGGCCCACGGTGCGCGGCAACGTGCTGCGGCGCCCCGGCGCCGGCGGGATCCGGGTGGAGTGGATCGCGGGCGCGGGGATCGACACGGCGCGCTGGCTGGACACGGTGAACTACCTGATCGGGGCCGTGATCGACGGGAACCTGGTATGGAACTGGGGACGCGCGGCGGCGGGCTCCGGCGCGGTCGCCGTCTCGCTCGCCGCGATCACCGGCACCTGGAGCCAGCTCAGCGTGAGTGCCAACCGGCTGCTGATCGACGCCGAGGGAACGCAGGACGGCTACACGCGGCTCAACGGCCAGGTGGGGATCGCCTTCGAGCGCGGGTCGCTGGCGTCGCTCGAGTGGGCGCAGGTGGACAACAACCTGGTCTTCGGCGCGGTGGAGGGGATCCGCGACGGGGGCGTGCTGGGCGCCACCTCCACGCGCAAGGACAACCTGGTCAAGCTCCAGCTCAGGTGACGCGCCGCGCCCGGCCGGCCACGGCGGCCAGGGTGCGCAGCACCACCCCCAGGTCGGAGCGCACGCTCGCGCGCGCGGCGTAGTCCAGGCTCAGGCGCAGCTTCTCGGGGAGGACGGTCGCCAGGTAGGCGGCCTCGGGGTCTTCGGCGCCGGCCAGCAGCTCGCCCTCGGCCACGAAGCGCAGCGACGCGGGGTCGGTGATCCCCGGCAGCACGTCGAGCGCGCGGCGCTGCGCCTGGTCGTAGAGCGCCACGTAGCGCGCCAGCTCGGGGCGGGGGCCGACGAGGCTCATCTCACCGCGCAGCACGTTCAGGAGCTGCGGCAGCTCGTCGAGCTTGGTGCGGCGCAGCCACGCGCCCACGGCCGTCGCGTGATCCCCCGCCAGCGTGCGGAACTTCCAGATGTGGAAGGGCCGTCCGCCGCGCCCGATGCGCTCCTGCCGGAAGAACACCGGCCCGCCGTCCTCCAGCACGATCAGCAGCGCGACCGCGGCGAACACCGGCCAGAGCAGGCACGCCCCCGCCACGACGCCCACCAGGTCGAACGCCCGCTTCGCGCGGTTCATGAAGGAAAGACGATCTCACGCAGAGCCGCGGAGCCGCAGAGACGCTCGGGCGAGCCCTCTGCGTCTCCGCGGCTCCGCGTGAGATTGCGGTTGCGGAGTCATGGGTCAGCGCCGAAACGCCCTGACCACGTCGAGCACGGCCGCCACCACGTCCGCGGCGTCGGCATCGGAGAGGCCGGGGTAGAGGGGGAGGCTCAGCATGCGCGTGTAGCCGTCCATCGCCACGGGGAACGCGTCGCACAGGTAGCCGTAGCGCTCGCGGTAGTACGGATGCAGGTGCACGGGGATGAAGTGCACCGAGGTGCCCACGTTGCGCCGCGCCAGCTCCTCCACCACCCGGTCGCGATCGATCCGCAGCACCTCCGGGCGGATGCGCAGCACGTACAGGTGCCAGGCGTGCTCCACGTCAGGGCGCTCCACCGGCGGCTCCAGCGCCTCCTCCGCGGCGAAGGCGCGCTGGTACGCGGCCACGATCTCGCGGCGGCGGGCCTGCAGCGCGTCCAGCCGCCGGAGCTGGCAGAGCCCCAGGCTCGCCTGCACGTCGGACATGTTGTACTTGAACCCCGGCAGCTGCACCTCGTAGCGCCATCCCCCGCCCGCGCTCTGGCGGCTCCACGCGCCGCGGCTCATCCCGTGGAAGCCGATCACCCGCGCCCGCTCCACCAGCTCGGGGCTCCCCGTGAGCATCCCCCCCTCGCCGGTGGTCACGTTCTTGGTCGCGTAGAAGCTGAACGCCGCCGGGTTCTCCCCCGACCCCACCAGGCGGCCGCGGTAGCGCGCCGCCAGCGCGTGCGCCGCGTCTTCCACCAGCGCCAGGCCGCGCGCCCGGGCGAGGTCGCGCAGCGGGTCCAGGTCGGCCGGGTGCCCGGCGTAGTGCACCGGCACGATGGCGCGCGTGCGCGGCGTGA
>DASYJZ010000344.1:0-5919 GCA_035995965.1 Longimicrobium sp.
GCGCGAGCGGATGCGCTCCACCAGCACGCGGTCGCGCTCACGCGGCGTGGTGGGGTGCACGGAGAGGAAGAGGTTGGGGCGGTGGAAGCCCGTGACCACGGCGCACTCGGGCGGGATGCCGAAGCTCGCGCAGACGTCGAGCACCACCTGCGGGGTGGCGGTGGCGGTGAGCGCCAGCACGCGCTCGGCGCCCATCGCCCGCGCGATGGGCGCCGAGCGCGTGCTGGCCCTCACCGCCACCGCCACCCCGCAGGTGGTGAAGGACGTCTGCGCCAGCTTTCGCATCCCCCCCGACTGCGCGGTGGTCACCGGCTTCCATCGCCCCAACCTCTTTTTATCGGTGCATCCCACCGCGCCGCGGGAGCGCGACCGCGTGCTGGTGGAGCGCATCCGCTCGCGCGCCACGGGCCCCGGGATCGTCTACGTGACGCTGCAGCGCACCGCCGAGCGCGTCGCGAAGCTGCTGGACGAGGCCGGCGTCCCCGCGCGCGCCTACCACGCGGGGATGAACGACGACCTCCGCGCCGCGGTGCAGGAGTGGTGGAAGGGGTCCGACCGGGGCACGGTGGTGGCGACCATCGCCTTCGGGATGGGGATCGACAAGGCCGACGTGCGCTACGTCTACCACTACAACCTGCCCAAGGGGCTGGAGAGCTACAGCCAAGAGATCGGCCGCGCCGGCCGCGACGGCGAGCCCTCGGTGGTGGAGCTGCTGGGCGGGCTCGACGACGTCGCCACCCTGGAGAACTTCGCCTACGGCGACACGCCCACCGAGGCGTCCGTCCGGGGGCTGGTGGGCGAGCTGCTGGGCGCCGGGGCGGCGTTCGACGTGAGCATCTTCGACCTCGCCAGCCGCCACGACATCCGCCAGCTGGTGGTGAAGACGGCGCTCACCTACCTGGAGCTGCTGGGGGTGATCCGCCAGGGGACGCCGTTCTACGCCGGGTACCGCCTGCGCCTCAAGACCGGCCTGCCCGACGTCCTGAGCCGCTTCACCGGCGAGCGGAGGGAGTTCGTGGCGGGGATCTTCCGCGAGGCCGCGTTCGGGCGGACCTGGTACACGCTGAACCCCGAAGACGTGGCGCTGCGCCTGTCCTCGGACCGCGGGCGCGTCTGCCGGGCGGTGGAGTACCTGGGCGAGCAGGACCTGGCCGAGGTGCAGGCCAGCGACGCGCGGCTGCGCTTCACCCGCACCGAGACGCACGCCGACGCCGGGGCGCTGGTGGCGGAGCTGATGGAGCGCTTCGGGCGGCGCGAGACGCAGGAGGTGGCGCGGGTGCGCGACGTGGTGGCGCTGGCGGCGCGCGACGGCTGCATCACCGCCGGGCTGCTGGCGCACTTCGGCGAGGAGGGCGCCGGGCCGTGCGGCCACTGCACCTGGTGCGAGACCCGCCGCGCGACCGTCTTCCCCGCCCCGCCCCCGCCCGCGCCGATCCGGGTGGACGCGCGGGAGCTGCGCGCCCTCCGCGACGCCCACCCCGACGTTTTCGCAGCACCCCGCCAGCAGGCGCGCTTCCTCTGCGGCCTCACCAGCCCGGCCGTCAGCCGCGCCCGCCTCGGCCGCCACCCGCTCTTCGGCACGCTCGAGGACCACCCCTTCGCCGAGGTGCTGGCGTGGTGCGAGGCGACCTGAAGGGAATTGACTCACGCAGTGCCGCGGAGACGCAGAGAAAAGCCACAAGCTCTCCGCGGGCTGTGCGTGAGACCATCTGTTGCCGTGCAGGAACGTAACCTGATACCATCCAATCTCCGCCCGCCATTGCCATCCCGCCGCCCTTCCCCTCCCCGGACTCCGCAATGACCTACGACGTGATCGTGATCGGTTCCGGCCAGGGTGGGGTTCCGCTGGCCACGCTGCTGGCGGGGAGCGGCCGCCGCGTGCTCCTCGCGGAGCGCGCGGAGCCGGGCGGCACCTGCGTGAACCGCGGCTGCACGCCCAGCAAGACGCTGATCGCGAGCGCGCAGGCCGCGCACGACGCCCGCCATGCCGGGCGCCTCGGGGTGCACGCGGAGGTGCGTGTGGACTTCCGCGCGGTGATGGAGCGGGTGGACGCGATCGTCCGCCAGTGGCGCGAGCACCTCGACCACAGGCTTGCCGGCGCGGCCCCGAACCTCACCCTGGTCCGCGGGCACGCCCGCTTCGTAGGCCCGCGCCGGGTGGAGGTCGCCGGGGAGGTGCACGACGCGCCTACCGTCGTCATCAACGTCGGCACCCGCCACGCCGTCCCGCCGATCCCGGGGCTCGACGACGTGGACTACCTGACCAACGGCTCCATCTTCGCCCTGCGCGAGCTGCCGACTCGGCTGCTGGTGCTCGGCGGCGGCTACATCGGGTGCGAGCTGGGGCAGGCGTTCGCGCGGCTGGGCTCGGCGGTGACGGTGATCGATCCCGGGCCGCACCTGCTCGGTCGCGAAGACGCCGACGTCTCGGAAGAGGTGGAGAAGGCGTTCCGCGCCGAGGACATCCAGGTGCGGACGGGGAGCGCGCCCTCCCACGTCGGCCGCGGTGCGGACGGCGTCTCCGTCACGCTGGCGGACGGGAAGGTGGTGGAGGGCACGCACCTGCTGGTCGCCACCGGGCGCCGGCCTAACACCGGCGACCTGGGGTGCGACGCCGCCGGAATCCGCCTCGACCCGCGCGGGTTCGTCCCCGTCGACGACGCGTTCCGCACCTCGGCCGAGGGAGTGTACGCGATCGGCGACTGCACCGGCGGCCCGCAGTTCACCCACCGCTCGTGGGACGACGGCCGCATCCTCTACCAGATCCTCAGCGGCGTCCGCACCGGCGGAGCCGAGGGGCGCCTGGTGCCGTACGCCATGTTCACCGACCCGCAGGTGGCGCGCGTGGGGATGTCGGAGCGCGACGCGCGGGAGAAGGGGATCGCGGTCGAGGTGGCCACCCTTCCCTTCGCGCACGTCGCCCGCGCCATCGAAGCCGACGTGCCTGCGGGGATGATGAAGGTGATGATCGACCCGGTGACCGAGCGCTTCGTGGGCGTCGCGCTGGTGGGCGCGCAGGCGGGCGAGCTGGTGCACGCCTTCTCGCTCCTGATGCAGGCGGGCGCCAGCGCGCGGACGATCGTCGACGCGGAGCTCATCCACCCCACCTTCTCCGAGGGCCTGCAGACGCTGGTGATGCAGCTCGACCGCTACCGCCTCGGCGCCCGTGCGTAGGCGAATCGCCGACTGGACTGGCTGTTTCGAACGCTAGAAGCGACATGCTTCGTGATCCGCAGTGTTTCCCCCGGATACCGCGAATCGAGCCCCGTGAACGGGGCTCGGTGAGACCCCGCCGGTGCTGCCCCCGTGGCGAAGCCGAGGCGACGCGATAGATTCACCGCTCGCCAGCCATCCATCGACCCCCGACGCCGCACCCATGATCGACATGCTCTTCCACGCCCACTCCGGGCTCCGCTTCCTGGTCCTGCTCGCGGCCGTCGTCGCGCTGGTGGTGCAGGCGATGGGCGTCTTCGGCCGCAAACCCTACGGCCGCCCGTCGCGCATCTCCGTGGCCGCCTTCACGGGGCTGCTGGACCTGCAGATCCTGCTGGGGATCGCGATGGTGGCGCTCGGCTGCTTCTACGGCGCGCTGACGGGCCACCTGATGATGATGGTGCTGGCCGCCGGCGCAGCGCACGGGTGCAGCGCCTTCGCACGCAGGCAGGCGGACGGGCGCCGCGCGCACACCGTCGCGCTGGTGGGCGTGGTGCTCGCGCTCCTCATCATCATCGGCGGGATCGGCGCGATCGGCCGCTCCGCGGTCAGCAGCAGCGGGCGCCCCACCTGCACGGCCAGCCGCTGACCCTCAGCCGACGCGATCGATGAACGACGACGCACCCGCCACCCTGCCGCGCGACGACGAAGCCGACCTGCGCGCCCCGGTGGAGGGGCACGACGGCATCCTGGTGATCCGCAGCGGCGGCAACGTGCGCGGCTGGAACGGCATCCGCTACCGCGCCGGGATGTCGGCGAAGAACGTGGGGGCCAGGCAGCTCTCCATGAACGTCGCCACCATCCCCCCCGGCGGCGTGGCCCACGCGCACGTGCACGTGGGCTTCGAGGTGATGCTGTTCATCCTGCAGGGGCGGGTGCGCCACGAGTACGGCCACGGGCTGGCGCAGGTGGTGGAGAACGAGGCCGGCGACTTCATCTACATCGAGCCGGGCGTGCCGCACGAGGTGTTCAACGCCAGCGACACCGAGCCCGTGGTGGCCGTGGTCGCCCGCTCCGACGCGAGCGAGTGGGAGCACATCGCGCCGTACGACCGCGCCTCGGCCCGCACCCTTCCCGCGTGACGCGCCCTCCGCCCACGGAGCGATGCTGAAGTACGAGCTGGCGGTCCCCGACCCTGTGAGCGACGGCGCCCCGCTGGTGGTGCTGATGCACGGACGCGGCTCCGACCGCTTCGACCTGCTGGGGCTGGCGCCGGAGATCGCCCCCCGCGCGCTGGTGGTCACGCCCGAGGCCCCCTGGCCGGGGATGCCGTGGGGGTACGGCCCCGGCTGGGCCTGGTACCGCTTCCTGGGCGGCAACCGCCCCGAGCCCGAGAGCTTCGAGGGCGCGCAGCGCGAGCTCGCCGACTTCCTGGAGGCGGTGCGGGCGGAGCTCCCCGTGCGCACCGGGCCGCTGGTGCTCGGCGGGTTCTCGCAGGGCGGGGTGATGGCGATGGCGTACGCGCTCCGCCACCCCGGCCAGGCGCCGCAGGTGATGAACTTCAGCGGCTTCCTGGCCGACCATCCCACCGTCCGCCCCTCGCCCGCCACCGTCGCGGGGACCCGCTTCTTCTGGGGGCACGGGACGCTGGATCCCATGATCCCGTTCGACCTGGCCGTCCAGGGGAGGAAGCTGCTGCGCGACGCCGGCGCCGACCTCACCGCGCGCGACTACCCCATCGGCCACGGCATCTCCCCCGACGAGGCGCGCGACGCCCGCGCCTGGCTGATGGCCGACCCCCGGTTCACCGGGTAGATCAAGCCCGGACAGAACGGAGACGCGGAGACGCAGAGAGGCCTGGTGGCTTTCTCTGCGTTTCCGCGTCTCTGCGTGATATGAGACAATCTTTTCTGGGATTAGCGGCTACCGCAATTCGAACGCGTTGCGGTGGAGCCGGGTCTCGAGCACGCCCTTCGTGCTGCACGGCTGCATGTCGGCCACGTTGCCGCTGGTGCGGTCGGCCGCGCTCCCGGTGAGGAGCGTCTCCACCATGCTCCCGCCGCCGGCCACCGGGCGGATGGTGGACACGATGGAGAGCGTGAGCTGGTCCTGGTCGGCGTGTACCGAGGTCATGGAGTGGCCGCAGTCCACGAACGTGCTCAGGGGCTCCCGGTTCAGGGCGCGCCGGATGACCAGGCGCGAGTTGCCCACGCGGCCGTTGGCGGGGTCCAGCACGGTGACCGGAATGCCCGCCAGGTCGTAGGCGGCCCGCAGCCGGGCCAGGGCGCTGTCGACCGGCAGCGCCGTGCGGATGCTGTTGGCGACCGCCCCGCCGCTGCTCACCGACATCGCCATCCCGTCGTTGCTGACGAGCACGGTGTTGGTGGTCTGGTTGCTGGGCGCGATCCCGTTGTGGGGCCCGGCCGCGCAGGCGGCGGCGAGCAGGAGCAGCGCGGGCGACGCGATGCGCAGGAGTGTGGAGTGCATGGGGTCACGCTGGGTTCGGAGATGAAGGCGCCGGCCGCCCGTTCGGGCCGCCGGCGCGGGTGGCGCCGATGCTCGGGGAGGGGCCGCCGCGACTGCGGCAGCCCCTCCCCGGTTACTGCGTCGTGCACCCACCCGCATCACGCCTGGGTGGAGATGCACTGGTTGGGGTTGAAGTTCGGGTTGTTCTGCTCGTTGAACGGAACCACGAACGCCACGTCGGCGGCGTAGGTGCCGCCGCTGCGCCAGAACGCGCCGCTCGGGAACACAACGTCCTGCGTG
>DASYJZ010000345.1:0-4695 GCA_035995965.1 Longimicrobium sp.
TGAGCCGCTCCTTCCCGGCGACCCCGAGGCCGGCCTGGGCTGGCTGGAATCCGACGGGCCCAACAGCGACGTAGTGCTGTCGACCCGCATCCGCCTGGCGCGCAACCTCAAGGGGTTCCGCTTCGGCCAGCGCGCGGACGCGGCGGACCGGGCCGAGGTACTGCGCCTGACCGTGGGCGCCGCCGAGGCCACGGGCGCGCTCGGCGGCGCCACCGCCATCGTGGTGCCCAAGCTGCAGCCGGCGGGGCGCCAGCTCCTGCTGGAGCGCCACCTGGTGAGCCGGGAGCTGATCGGCTCCGAGGGCGCGCCGCCGCACTCCGACGCCGCGCTGCTGCTGGCGCCCGACGCGCCGGTGAGCGTGATGGTGAACGAGGAAGACCACCTGCGCCTCCAGTCGCTGCTCGGCGGCTTCCGGCTGCGCGACGCGTGGAAGGCCACCGAGCGGCTCGACGACGAGCTGGGCGCGCGGCTCCCCTTCGCCTACCACACCGAGTTCGGTTACCTCACCAGCTGCCCCACCAACGTGGGGACGGGGCTCAGGGCCTCCGTGCTGATGCACCTGCCGGGGCTGGTGCTCACCCAGGAGATCAACAAGGTGCTGCAGGGGATCGCGCAGGTGGGGCTCACCTTCCGCGGGCTGTATGGCGAGGGGAGCGAGGTGGTGGGCAACTTCTTCCAGATCTCCAACCAGACCACGCTGGGGAAGACCGAGGAAGACCTGATCGACCACCTGCAGCGCATCGTGCAGCAGGTGGTGCAGTACGAGACCCAGGCCCGGGCCGTGCTCCTGCGCGACGCGCGCACCGTGATCGAGGACAAGGTGTGGCGCGCCTACGGGCTGCTGCGCCACGCCCGCAGCACCTCGTTCGAGGAGGTGATGAACCTCCTCTCGGGCGTGCGGCTGGGGGTGGGGCTGGACCTCATCAAAGGGGTCCGGGTATACACGCTCAACCGGATCATGATCTTCGCGCAGGCCGCCCACCTGGAGCTGGCGGGCGGCGGCGCCGAGACCGATCCCGACGTGCGGCGCGCGGCCTACGTGCGAGAGGCACTGGCCGCGGAGCCCGTCGAAACCGCTTGACCGCGCGCACCGCTCCGGGGCGCGCGCTGGAAAATTCGGAAAAGCTCGTCGCGCCCGGTTTCGGCATCTGCTTGCCGGGCGCGCGGTTCGGCCGTTGGCGGCGGCGTTGGTTCCGCCGGTGGCCCCCCGTGTGCGTATAGCGCGCGCGAACGCAGCACACCGATCCACTCCGCAGGTTCGGAGGCCAGTCAGACGATGAACTACAACTTCACCGACCGCGTGCGCAAAGTGCTCGCGATGGCCCGCGAGGAGGCCATCCGCCTGCAGCACGACTACGTCGGCACCGAGCACATCCTCCTCGGGCTGATCCGCGAGGGCGAGGGCGTGGCGGCCGCGGTCCTGAACAACCTGGCCGTCGACCTGGAGCAGGTGCAGGAGAAGGTCGAGGAGAGCGTGCGCCGCGGGAAGGCCACCATCGCCCTGGGCGAGCTCCCCTACACCAGCCGCGCCAAGAAGGTGCTCGAGTTCGCCATGGCCGAGGCGCGCGAGCTGAACCACTCGTACGTGGGCACCGAGCACCTGCTGCTGGGGCTGCTGCGCGAGGAGAAGGGGATCGCCGCCGAGGTGCTGGGGCAGCTCGGGGTGAGCCTCGAAGACGCCCGCCGCGAGACGCTCAAGCTGCTCGGCAGCGAGCCCAGCGCCGCGCCGCAGGCCTCCTCCGGCGCCATCGGCGGCACGTCGTCGGCCACGCCCAAGGGGGAGAAGAAGAGCAAGACCCCCGCGCTGGACCATTTCTGCCGCGACCTCACCGAGCTGGCGCGCCAGGGCGAGCTGGACCCGACCATCGGCCGCGCGGACGAGATCGAGCGGGTGATGGAGATCCTCTCCCGGCGCAAGAAGAACAACCCGGTGCTGATCGGCGAGCCCGGCGTGGGCAAGACCGCCATCGTGGAGGGGCTCGCCCAGATCATCGCCGAGAACAAGTGCCCGGAGTCGCTGCGCGACCACCGGGTGCTGGCGCTCGACATGGCCGCCGTGATCGCCGGGACCAAGTACCGCGGCCAGTTCGAGGAGCGGCTCAAGGCGGTGATGAACGAGATCAGCCAGAACAAGAGCATCATCCTCTTCATCGACGAGCTGCACACCCTGGTGGGCGCCGGCGCGGCCGAGGGGGCGATCGACGCCTCCAACATGCTGAAGCCCGCGCTGGCCCGCGGCGAGCTGCAGTGCGTGGGCGCGTCGACGCTGAACGAGTACCGCAAGTACATCGAGAAGGACGGCGCGCTGGAGCGGCGCTTCCAGACGGTGGCGGTCGACCCGCCCTCGATCGACGAGGCCATCGAGATCGTGAAGGGGCTGCGCACCCACTACGAGGACCACCACCGGGTGCAGATCACCGACGAGGTGATCGAGCAGGCCGTGAAGCTGTCCGAGCGCTACATCACCGACCGCTTCCTTCCCGACAAGGCGATCGACGTGATCGACGAGGCGGGCGCCCGCGCGCGGCTGGCCACGCAGGTGCCGCCGGCCGACGTGAACGACCTCAAGGGGGAGATGGAGAAGGTCGGGCAGAAGAAGGACGAGGCGATCCGCGACCAGGACTTCGAGCGCGCGGCCGAGCTGCGCGACCACGAGCGCGAGCTGCAGCGCCGCATCCAGGACCGCGAGCGGGTGTGGGAGGAGGAGCGCCGCACCAACCGGCCCACGCTGGGCGAGGAGGACATCGCCTTCATCGTGAGCCGCTGGACGGGGATTCCGGTGACGCGGCTGAAGCAGGCCGAGAGCGCGCGCCTGGTGAACATGGAGGCCGAGCTGCACAAGCGCGTGGTGGGCCAGGACCGGGCCATCGGCGCGATCAGCAAGGCCATCCGCCGCTCGCGCGCGGGCCTCAAGGACCCGCGACGGCCGATCGGCTCGTTCATCTTCGCCGGGCCCACCGGGGTGGGGAAGACGGAGCTGGCGCGCGCGCTGGCCGAGTTCCTCTTCGCCGACCGCAACGCGCTCATCCGCGTGGACATGAGCGAGTACATGGAGAAGTTCTCGGTGTCGCGGCTCATCGGCGCGCCTCCGGGGTACGTGGGCTACGAGGACAGCGGCACGCTCACCAAGAGCGTGCGCCGCAAGCCCTATTCGGTGGTGCTGCTGGACGAGATCGAGAAGGCGCACCCCGACGTGTTCAACATCCTGCTGCAGGTGCTGGACGAGGGCCACCTCACCGACAACTACGGCCGGGTGATCGACTTCAAGAACACGGTCATCATCATGACCTCCAACCTGGGCGCGCGCGACATCGGCAAGGGGAAGGGGCTGGGCTTCCACTCCCCCGACACCAAGACGCAGTTCGACCGGATGGAGGAGAAGGTCAAGGAGGAGATCGAGCGGGCGTTCAACCCGGAGTTCCTGAACCGGCTGGACGACTCGATCATCTTCCATTCGCTCACCCGCGAGCAGATCGGCGAGATCATCCACAACCTCCTGGCCGACGTGGAGAAGCGGCTGAGCGAGGAGGAGATCCGGCTGAAGCTCGCGCAGGAGGCGATCGACTTCCTGATCGAGAACGGGTACGACGAGAAGTTCGGCGCGCGGCCGATCCGCCGCGCGATCCAGCGCTACCTGGAAGACCCGCTCTCGGAGAAGATCCTGCTGGCGGAGTACGCGCCGGGAGACGAGGTCGAGGTCACCGTGGGTGAGGACAAGACGTCGCTCGCCTTCCGGGTGCTCTCGAAATCATCCACGCCCACGACCACCTAGACGAGCAGTGCTGCCAAACCTGAACCCGGGACGGGCCGCCACCGCGGCCCTCCTCGCCTTCGCCCTCGGCGCCCTGGCCCCCCGCGCCGCCCACTCCCAGGACCCCAGCGCCACCGCCCCGCCCGCGCCCGCCGCGCAGGCGGGAGTCGTGGTGGACTCGGTGACGGTCGCGGGCAACGCCCGCATCACCGCGGCCGCGGTGCGCTCCACCGCCGGGATCCTGCCGCGCTCCACGGTCACGCCGGTGCAGGTGCAGGCGGCGATCCGGCGGCTGATGGCGAGCCAGGCCTACGCCAGCGCCGACGTGCTGCTGCGCGAGACCGCGCCCGGCCACGGCGTGGTGACCATCCGCGTGGCGGAGCGCCCCTGGATCGCGGCGGTGGAGTTCCGCGGGCTGAAGAGCCTGGGCGGGAACGCGATCCGCGACTCGGCCAAGCTGCGCGAGGGGGCACCCCTCAACCCGCAGCGGGTGAAGGACGTGGAGCGGCTGGTGCGCGACGGCCTGGCCAAGAAGGGGCTGCAGCTCACCTCCATCGACACCTCGCTGGTGCCGATGCCGCGCCCCGCCGACGGCTACCGGCTGGTGTTCAACGTGCGCGAGGGGAGCCGGCTCACCCTGGCCGAGGTGGACTTCCAGGGGAACCAGGCGTTCAGCGACGGCGAGCTGAACGGGGCGATGAAGACCAGGCCCGAGGGCTTCTGGTGGTTCCGCTCCGGCCGCTTCGACCGCGAGGCCTTCGAGACCGACCTGCGCGAGAGCCTGCCGCAGTTCTACGCCGACCGCGGCTACATCGACTTCGCGGTGCTGGGCGACACCCTGATCGTGGACCCCGCCACCGGCAAGGCGCGCCTGCAGGTGGAGGTGAGCGAGGGCCCGCGCTACCGCCTGGGCGACTTCGTGATCCAGGGCGCCAGCCACTTCA
>DASYJZ010000346.1:0-3700 GCA_035995965.1 Longimicrobium sp.
AAGTTCTCTCGGTTCCTCCGCGTCTCTGCGTGAGACGTTCTGTTGCCGTTAGCGGGGACGGCGCTCGCGGATGCGGGCGGCCTTCCCGCGCAGGGCGCGCAGGTAGTACAGCTTGGCGCGCCGGACCCGGCCCTCGCGCACCACCTCGATGCTCGCGAGCATCGGCGAGTGCAGCGGGAAGGTGCGCTCCACACCCACGCCGCCGCTGATCTTGCGAACCTTGAAGGTCTCGCTGACGCCGCCGTGCTTGCGGCCGATGCAGACCCCCTCGAAGGCCTGGATGCGCTCCTTCTCGCCCTCACGCACGCGCACGTTCACGCGCACGGTGTCGCCGGGGCGGAAGTTGGGGATGTTGTCCCGCAGGTATTCCTTCTGGGTCTCGATGAACGGATGCATGGCGCGTCCTTCCCTTCGGTTCGTGTGATGAGAGGTTGGGCGCGCCGCCGTCGGCGGCGCCGTTCCACTTCCCCCAACGTCAGTCCTTACTCCGGAGGCTCCTGATCGAGGAGCTCCGGGCGCCGCTCGCGCGTCAGGCGCTCGGCCTGCTCGCGCCGCCAGGCGGCGATCCTCGCGTGGTCGCCCGACAGCAGCACGCCGGGCACCCGCATCCCCCTGTACTCCGCGGGGCGCGTGTACGACGGCGGAGAGAGCTCCCCGTCGTAGAAGCTGTCCGTCGACGCGCTCTCGTGGTCCGAGATCGCGCCCGGCAGCAGCCGCACCACCGCGTCCAGCACCGCCAGCGCCGCCACCTCGCCGCCGGAGAGCACGAAGTCTCCCAGCGACACCTCCTCGTCGGCCAGCGCCTCGGCCACGCGGTGGTCCACGTCCTTGTAGTGCCCGCAGAGCAGCGTGAGCTCCGGCTGGAGCGAGAGCCGCACCGCGTCGGCGTGGGTGAAGCGCTTCCCCCGCGCCGACATCAGCAGGATCCGTCCGCGGGGGCGGCTCTCTCCCTCGGGAGCCACCGACTCCACCGCCTCGAAGAACGGCTCCGGCTTCATCACCATCCCGCTCCCGCCGCCGTAGGGGAGGTCGTCCACGCTCTGGTGGCGGTCGTGGGTGAAGTCGCGGAGCTGCACCAGCTCGTACTCCACCAGCCCGGCGGCCGCCGCCCGCGCGGGGATCGAGAGCCCCAGCGGACCGCGGAAGAAGTCGGGGAAGAGGGTGACGACCCGGATCTTCATCACAGGTCCAGGAGCCCCTCGGGGAGCTCCACCTCCACCACCCCCTCGGCCGGGTCCACCCGGCGGATCATCTCGCGCACGAAGGGCACCAGCAGCTCCTTCCGCCCCTCGCGGGCGACGCCCAGGTACCACCCGGCGGGCGCGTCGTACACCTCGGCCACCGTCCCCACCACCTCGCCCCCCGCGCTTACGCGCAGGCCGATGAGCTGGTGGACGAAGGCCTCGTGCTCCGCCAGCGGCGCCGCCTCTCCCGCGGGGATCAGCAGCGTGGCGCCGCGCAGCCCGTCGACCGCGGCGTCGCGGCCGGCGTGCTCGGCGGCCTTCAGCAGCAGGCCGCCCTTGAAGGGGCGCGCCCGCTCCACGGTGATGCGCCCGCCGGTGGGGTTGCCGCGCGCGTCGCCCAGCAGGAGCGTCTTCCCCGCGCCGAACACCGCGCCCGGGTGGTCCGTCTCCACCCGCACGGACAGCTCGCCCTTGATGCCGTGCGGCTTGTGCACCACGCCGACGATCAGGAAGCCGCCCTCTCCCCCGGCCGCCACCTTCCCCGCCCCGCTCAGGCCTGCGCGGGCTCCTCGCCCTCGGCGGGAGCCTCGTCGTCCGCCGCCGGGGTCGAGGCCACCGGCGCGTCGGTCGTCGACGCCTCGGCGCCCGGCGCGTCCGAAACCGGCGCCTCGTCAGCGTCGGCCACCGCGTCGGTGACCTGGCTGTTCACCGCGGTCGGGAAGGCGTCCGCCGTGGCAGCCTCGGCCACCGGCGCCTCGTCGGCGTCGTCCACCGCGTCGGTGACCTGGTTGTTCACCGCCGTCGGGAAGGCGTCTGCCGTCGCAGCCTCGGCCGCCGGAGCCTCGGCCGCCGCCGTCTCCGCCGCGGCCGCGTCGTCGTCGCCGCCGGTGACGCGCTCGGCCACCGCCTCGGCCGCGTCCTTCACCTTCTCGATCACGCTCCCCGCCGCGTCCGCCACCGCCGCGGCCGCGTCCCTGGCCGCGTCGGCGACCACCGCGGCGGCGTCCTGCGCCACGTCGGCGGCCTTGCCGGCGACGTCCTTGGCGGCGTCGGCGGCCTTGCCGGCGGCGCCCTTCACGGCGCGGCCGGCGGTCGAGGCGGCGCTCTTCACCGTCTCCACCACGGTCTCGGGCTGGGCCGCGGCGCGGCGCAGCAGCGAGCGGACGGTGTCGGTGGGAACGGCGCCCTTGGCCATCCAGGCGTCGGCCTTGACGCGGTCGACCTTGAGGGTCTCGGGCTGGGTGGTGGGGTTGTAGTGGCCGATGGTGGCCACGAACCGGCCGTCGCGGGGCATGGAGCTCTCCGCGATCACGATGCGGTAGTGCGGGGCCTTCTTACGGCCCATGCGGCGCAGGCGAATCTTCAGTGCCATCGAGCTTCTCCAGGTCGAACCAGCGGTGGCGTCCAGCCCGGCTCCGCGGAACTCTCCGCGGCGGACGGACGATCGAAAAGGAGAGTGCTGAGTGCTGAGTGCTGAGTGCTGAGTGCTGGTCGCTTGCGCGGTTCAGCACGTGGCACCTGGCACCTGGCACCTGGCACTTCCTTACATCCGGGGCATCCCCCCGAACGGTAGCTTGGGCATGCCGCCGCCTCGCGGCATCATCCCCTGCATGCCCTTCATCGTCTTCATGAACTTCTGCATGTCCTTGAACTGCTGCAGCAGCTGGTTGATCTCCGAGACCGGCCGGCCGCAGCCCCGCGAGATGCGCACGCGGCGCGGGCCGTTCAGCATCTCCGGGCGCCTGCGCTCCTGCGGCGTCATGGAGAGGATGATCGCCTCCACGTGCTTGAAGCGCTGCGGGTCGATCTTGACGTTCTTCAGCATCTTGTTGTTCACGCCTGGGAGCAGCTTCAGCAGGTTCTCCAGCGGGCCCAGGTTCTGGAACTGGCGCAGCGCGATCAGGAAGTCGCCCAGGTCGAAGCGCCCGGCGCCCATCACCTTGCGCTCCAGCTTCGCCGCCTCGTCCTGGTCGAAGTTCTGCTGCGCCTTCTCCACCAGCGCGACCACGTCGCCCTGCTGCAGGATGCGGCCGGCCATCCGCTCGGGGTGGAACTCCTCCAGCCCGTCGAGCTTTTCGCCCACGCCCAGGAACTTGATGGGCTTGTGGGTGACGCCGTAGATGGAGAGCGCCGCGCCGCCGCGGGCGTCGCCGTCCATCTTGGTGAGGATGATGCCTGTGAGGGAAAGCTTTTTGTGGAACTCATCGGCGGAGCGCACCGCGTCCTGCCCGGTCATGGCGTCTGCGACAAACAAAATCTCGGACGGATTCAGCAGCTTTTTCAGCGACTGCATCTCGTTCATGAGCTCGTCGTCAATGTGCAGGCGTCCGGCGGTATCAACGATTAGCACGTCGCATCCGGAATTAATGGCTTCACGGCGCGCTTCTTTCACGAGACGCTCGACTGCCTGCGTGCGCTGGGCAGGACTGTTGGCCTCGCCCACTTCGCCCTCGTAAATCTGCGCCTTGACGGCTTGCGCCACGACTTTCAATTGCTCGCGCGCCGCTGGACGGTAC
>DASYJZ010000347.1:0-3291 GCA_035995965.1 Longimicrobium sp.
AGCAGTTCTCTCAGTTCCTCTGCGTCTCTGCGTGAAACGGCCGTTGACTGAGCTCGCGAGCGCCACGCCCACATGAGCGTACCCGGCAGAAGCATCCTCCCGCCCCCGCCGCCCTCCCCGATCGAGCGGCTCCTCTCGCCGTTCGGGCGTTTCATGCGCACCGAGTCGGCCGGCGGCGTAGTGCTGATCGTCTCCACGCTGGCGGCGCTGGTGGCGGCAAACTCGCCCCTGGCGGCCGGCTACCACGCGCTCTGGGGGACGGTGGTCTCGTTCCGCCTGGGCTCGCACCTGCTGGAGTATTCGCTCCACGACTGGATCAACGACGGCCTGATGGCCGTGTTCTTCTTCATGGTCGGGCTGGAGATCAAGCGCGAGGTGCTGGTGGGCGAGCTCGCCAGCGCCCGCCGCGCCGCGCTCCCCATCGCCGGCGCGCTGGGGGGGATGGTGGTGCCGGCGCTCATCTTCACCGCGCTCAACGCGGGCGGGGCGGGCGCGCGCGGGTGGGGGATCCCCATGGCGACCGACATCGCCTTCGCCCTGGGCGTGCTGGCGCTGATCGGCAACCGCGTCCCGGCGCCGCTCAAGGTCTTCCTGGCCGCCCTCGCCATCGCGGACGACATCGGAGCGGTGCTGGTGATCGCGGTGTTCTACACGGCCACCATCAACCTGGAGCTGCTGCTGCTGGGGCTGGGGCTGATCGTGGCGCTGGGCGTGTTCAACCGGCTGGGGGCGCGCCGGCCGTACATCTACATCCTGCTGGGGCTGGCGGTGTGGCTCTGCTTCCTGCGCAGCGGGGTGCACGCCACCGTCGCGGGGGTGCTGGTGGCGATGACCATCCCCGCGCGCACGCGCATCGACACCGGCGAGTTCTCCGAGCGCGGCCGGCGCATCCTCGACGCCTTCGACGCGGCGGGGCCGGACGCGGAGAACATCTTCACCAACCGCGGGCAGCAGGCGGCCATCATCGAGCTCGAGGGCACCGCCGAGGCCGCGCAGGCGCCGCTGCTGTGGATCGAGCGCGGGCTGCAGCCCTGGGTGAGCTTCGTGGTGATCCCGCTCTTCGCCTTCGCCAACGCGGGGGTGGAGCTGGGCGGCGAGCTTACGAAGGCCTTCGCCAGCCCGGTGACGCTGGGCGTGCTGCTGGGGCTGCTGATCGGGAAGCCGATCGGGATCACGCTCTTCGCCTGGCTGTCGACCAAGCTGAGGCTGGCGGCGCTCCCCAGCGGGTGCGGGTGGAGGACGCTGCACGGGGTGAGCTGGCTGGGGGGGATCGGCTTCACCATGTCGCTCTTCGTCACCGGCCTGGCCTTCCGCGACGAGGCGCTGGTGACGGACGCCAAGGTGGGGATCTTCGCCGCGTCGGTGTGCGCGGCGCTGGCGGGGTGGCTCCTGCTGCGGCGCGGGGCGCCCAGCTCCGTCCCCGAGGTCCCGGACGACGACGCGGCGCCGGGCGCACGCCAGCCTGCGCCCGCGGCGGCCTGAAACGGGCCGAGGCCCGTCCGGATGTCTCCGGACGGGCCTCGGGCCCCATGCGCTCTACGCCCCAACTCCGCAAAGCCCTGCGCGGTCTCAGCCGTGCCCACCCGGAGGACGCATGAAGCGAAGGTGGGGGTAGCGTCGGCATTCTCGATCCGCCGGACTCGCCTGTACAGTACCGACCGCAGTGCTGCTTGTTGCAAGAAGTGGATTAGGAAACCGTGAAGGGTCCCGCACCGCTTCCGCATCCTGTCCTACGGCCGGATCGGCGGCCGGGTTTCAACCGGCCCGCTCACCCGTTCTGATGCCGTCCACGGCGAAATGGTTGGATCGAACGAAGGAGGTACGATGGATGACGCCAAGCGAGCCGTGCTGCGCGAGTTCCGCCGCATCCCGGGGGTGGGCCCGTCCATCTCCGAGGACCTCTGGGGCCTGGGGATGCGCTCCGTCGAGGACCTGCGCGGCGGCGACCCCGAGGCGCTCTACGAGCGGATGTGCGACATCCAGGGCGTACGCATCGACCGGTGCATGCTCTACGTGCTGCGCTGCGCCGTCTACTTCGCCTCGGAGTACCCCCACGATCCGGAGAAGCTGCTCTGGTGGAAGTGGAAGGACCCGGGGCCGGCGCGGGCGTCGGGGCAGCACCGCCGCTCCTGACCTTTTTGCGACGATGCGGGGGCGCACGATGCGAGGGGCGCGCGATGCGAGGGGCCGCACGATGCGAGGGGCGTACGATGCGAGTAAACTCGCCGCTACAACGGCACGCAGTCCGCCTTCGCGGACACCAACGGCGCAAAGGCCAGCATCCACCCGCGCCCACGGTCGGCGCGCGAGCGCCCGGCACCGACACCCGCCCCCCGATGACGTGACCTGAGGGCGTCCGCGCGATCCCGAAACGCTGTCGAAGTCTCCGGCTATAGATCCTTCGGTCGCCGCCGGGTATCTTCGCGGATGCGAGTGTCGCGCAGCGGGGACACTCAGGATCCCGTCCTGGGTGTGGGCGCGGGTAGACAGGATTCACCAACCCCGATGGCCGGCGATGCTGATCGACGAGTGGATGCCGGTGTGGGACGTGGTGGAGCGCCACGAAACGCGCATCCGCGCGCCGCGCGAGATCGTCTGGCGGACGGTGCGCACGCTGGACTTCGCGCGCTCGCCGATCATCAGCGCCCTGTTCGCGCTGCGGTCGCTTCCCGGCCTCCTCTCGCGCGGCCCGCGCAAGAAGGCGCTGGGAACCACCATGGATGGCCTGCTGCGCAATGGCTTCGTCCTGCTGGGCGAGCGGCCGGGAGAGGAGCTGCTGCTGGGGGTGGTGGGGCGGTTCTGGCGGCCGAGCGGTGACATCGTGCGGCTCACGGCGGACGAGCTGCGCGTCTTCGACCGCCCGGGCCATGCCATCGGCGCCTGGGACTTCACGCTCGCGGTGGACGTCGACGCTATCAGGCTGGCGACGGAGACGCGGGTGCGCTGCACCGACGAGGCGAGCCGCCGCAGCTTCCGCCGCTACTGGACGGTCGTCGGCCCGTTCAGCGCGCTGATCCGCCGCGAGATGCTCCGCTCCATCCGCCGCGCCGCCGAGTCCGCCCCGCCGCCGCCGACACGCCAACCACACGCGTGATCCCGATGTCGCAGTCCCCCGATCCGACCGCCGCCGTGGAGCGCGTCGCCGAGCTGACGCCCGACGCGGCGGACCTGCTCTGCCTCTGCGCCTTCCTCGATCCCGCGCACCCCATCCCCGTCGCCATCCTCGACGCGGCCGGTGACGCGCTCCCGCCGCGGCTGAGCACCGCGCTCCTCGACCCACCCGTCCGCGAG
>DASYJZ010000348.1:0-7020 GCA_035995965.1 Longimicrobium sp.
GTCGTCGCGGCTGTCGCCGCGCAGCAGGTAGTCGTAGACGTCGACGGTGCGGAGGGTGGCGCCGCCGCGCCGCACCTCGATGCGGCGGAAGCTGCCCTGGTCGTTGGGGCCGCGCGCCTGGTAGAGCGCGTTGAACACCGTGGACACCGAGCTCACCTGGTAGGCGCCGGGCCGCTCCACCTCGCCCACCAGGAAGACCTGGTTGGTGCGCAGCTGCCCCATGCTGAGCGTGAAGCGCGTGGTGGCGCCGGGGCCGCGCCCCACACCGGAGTAGACGGTCCCCAGCCGCTCGTAGAGCCGGTCCTCGAGCTGGCGCAGGGTGAGCCCCGCCACGTACACCTGCCCCACGTCGGGGATCACGATCATCCCGTCGCGGTTCACGTCCAGCGTGTAGGAGAGCTCCACGTCGCCGGTGAGCACCGCGATCAGCTGGTCGCCCGGCCCCAGCTGGTAGCTGGGGTCCACCGGCCCGTTCCCCACGGCCTGGAACTGGCTGGTGGAGATGCGGAAGAGGTCGCGGCCGAACACCGGCAGCTCCCCCGGCGCGGTCGTGGACGGCGGCGGCGGGCCCAGCGGCACGACGGTGTCCACCCGGGTGCGGGCGCGGGCGCTGTCGCGCAGCAGCACGCCGATCCCCTGCAGCGCCTGCAGCACGTCGGGGCTCGCCTGGCCCTGCGGCGCGGTGCCGCGCTGCATGGCGTCGTAGTAGCGATCGGCGAGGGCGGGGTCGCGTCCCATCTGCTGCAGGCGGCTGCGCGCCTGCTCGCGGGTGAGCCCCGAGGCGCGGAGCTGCTCGATCACCTGCGCCTCGCTGGGCGCGGGGGTGCCCTGCGCGAGCGCGGGCGCCGCGGGATCGGCGAGCGTCAGGGCGAAGGCGGCGGCGAGCGCGGCCGGCAGCGCGCCGCGGCGCGAAAGGGCGCGGATATACCTGATCACGGGCATGGCTGGAGTCTGGCTCCGGGTGCGGCGCTGTGTGTCGAAACGCTGGACGAACGCGAACGAATCGGGCAAGGCCCGCACGGCGAGGACGTCATCGTGAGGCAGGCCATGAGTTTAGCACGGGCCACCGGCCCACGCAACGTCCCGGCGCCCGCTCCCGCGGGCCGGGCGAAGCGAGTCGTAGCACTCCACCAGCCCGGCCACGTAGGCCTCGGTGGAGAACTCCTCGGCCACCCTGCGGCGCCCCGCCGCGCCCATCCGCACCGCCAGCGCCGGGTCGGCCAGCAGCGTCTCCAGGGCGTCGGCCAGGGCCCCGGCGTCGTCGGCGTCCACCAGCAGGCCATTCTCCCCGTGGCGCACCTGGCGGGCGATGGCGTCGATGCGGGTGCCCACGATCGGCAGCCCGCACGACATCGACTCCAGGTTGGCGCGCGAGAGGCCCTCGGCGTACGACGGGAGCACGGCCACGTCGGTGTAGCGGTAGAAGCTCGCCGGGTCGTCCTGCCACCCGGCGAAGGTGAGGTTGCCCACGCCGAGCTCCGCCAGCAGCGCCACCAGCGCCGCGTAGTGGCCCTCGTACCCCACCGGGAGGTCGCCCACGCAGAGCACCGCCAGCCGCCCGCCCCACCCGCGCCGGTTGAGCTCGGCGACCGCGCGGACCAGCCAGGCGTGCCCCTTCCCCGGCACCACCGAGGCGTAGCACCCCACCACCCGGGTGCCCTCCGCCCGCATCGCCTCCAGCCAGGGGATGGCGGCGCGGGGCGGCGGCAGCGCGCGGATGCCGTTGTGCACCACGCGCGCCTTGCGCCGGGCCCGCGGCGACAGGGTGCGCAGCGCCGCGTGCGAGACGGCCACCACCCGGCTGGGGAGCACCTCCGAGGCCACGCGCAGCGCGCCGGCGAAGGGCATCTCGCCGCGCAGGTGCATCACCAGCGGGCGGCGGGCGGCGACCGCGGCGGGGCCGGCCACCAGGGCGCCGCGCGGGTCGTTCACGTGCACCACGTCCACGCCGTGCGCGCGGATGAAGCGCCGCAGCCGCAGCGTGAAGGGGAGCAGCTCGCGCAGCGCCAGCCGCACGGAGGCGAGGGGCGAGAGGGTGCGGAGGTGGCCGCCGTGGCGGTTGAGCTCTCCCGCGAGCGGGAGCACGTGGCACTCCACCCCGGCCGCGCGGAAGGCGGCCGCCACCGGGCCCTCGTCGGTCACGGCGACGATCGGGCGGATGTCGGCGGGGAGGTTGGCCACCAGCTCCAGCAGGCTCCGGTTGGCCCCGGCCATCCGGTAGGGGTAGACCACCAGGTAGAGCACCGTCCGCGTGCCCCCCGTCATCGCGCGGCCCCCGCGCCGGCGGCCGTCCGTCCGTCGCGGGACGGGCGCGCCGCCGCCACCTCGGCGAAGAGCGCGCCGTAGCGCGCCGCCACGGCGGGCGCGGCGAAGGCCCGTGCCCGCTCGGCGCCGGCGGCGGCGAGCGCGCGGCCGAGCGCCGGGTCGGCCAGCAGGCGCAGCAGCGCGTCGGCCAGGCGCCCCTCGTCCCCGGGCGGCACCAGCAGGCCGCTCACGCCCTCTTCCAGGATGGCGCGCGGGCCGTGGGTGTCGGTCGCCACCACCGGGGCGCCGAGCGCCATCGCCTCCACCACCACGTTGCCGAACCCCTCCCAGCGCGAGGAGAGCACGAACACGTCGGCGGCGCGCATGAAGGGGTAGGGGTTGGGCTGGAACCCCGGCAGCCACACGGCGCCGGAGAGCCCGCGCGCCGCCACGTCGGCCTCCAGCTCGCCGCGCAGCTCCCCCTCGCCCACGATCCAGAGGGTGGCGGAGGGGTGCTCCCGCCGCACCCGCGCGAAGGCGCCCAGCAGCGTGGCGTGGTCCTTCTGCCGGGTGAGCCGGCCGCACGCCACCAGCAGCGGGCGCGAGACGGCGTGCGCGGCTTCCAGGGGCTCCCGCCCCGCCGCGAGCGCCCCGTCGTCGTACCCCGCGTTGGGGATCACGCGCACCTGGCCGCGGAGCCCGGGCGCCAGGCGCACCAGGTCGTCGGCCACGCCGGGGGCGAGCGCCACCACCGCGTCGGCGCCGGCGTACAGCCGGGGGATGGCGCGGCGGATGACGCCGTGGCGCACCCCGTCCGCCAGCGACTCCGACACCGTGTTCTGCACCCCCAACACCCGCGCCGCGGGTGTGCCCGCCAGCCGCGCGGCGGCCAGGGCCACCACGTTGGCCGGATCCAGGAAGGAGCAGACCACGTCGGGGCGCTCGGCGCCGATCAGCCGGGCGAGCGGGCGGATGGCCGCGAGCATGCGCCGGGCGCCGAGCACGTGGTAGGCCACGTGGTCCCCCAGCTCCCCCTCGTACGACCCGCCGCCGCGGCTCACCGCCACCGAGGCGCGGAAGCGCGCGGGGTCCAGGTGCCGCGCCACCCGCACCAGGTGGCGCTCGGCCCCGCCCCCGCCGATGGAGGGAGCGAAGAAGAGCACGTGCAGCCGCTCGCGCCCCATCACCGGCTCCCCGCGGGGAGCGGCGCGCCGCCGGCGAGCGCGAAGGGCGCCGGCGCCTCGGCGCGCCGGCGCAGCTTGAGCGCGCCGAAGGCGATGGCGACCGCCGCCAGCGGCACCGTGCGTAGCAGCGTGGCCATGATCCCGCCGGTGGACGGCTGCGCCAGGAAGAGCGCGGTCACGTACAGCGCCATCGCCACCGGCTCGCCGCGGTAGGCCAGCATGAAGCGGGCGAGCCAGCGGTGGAACATGCCGAAGGCGAAGAAGACCAGGGGGATGCCCAAGAGCCCGAAGTTCCAGTACGCCTCGCCGATGATGCCGGGCGGCATCCCCGCCTGCACGTTGAAGAAGGTCTGCCCCATGCGGCCGCCCACCTGCACCGGCTTCCCCGGCCAGAGCTTGCGCGGCACCGGGAGGGTGAGCAGCGCCACGTAGCTGGAGCCGTAGAGGTAGCTCACGTCGTTGGGCACGCGCCCCAGCACGGCGGTGGTGCCGCGCAGCGCCAGGCTGCGCGCGGCGAGCTCGTCGGTGGCGCCGTCGCGTCCGGCCGCGTCGGGGCCGGACGTGAACGCCGCGCGCCAGTCCACCCGCCCGCTCCAGGTGCTGTGGCGCACGGCGCCGAGCGCCCCGAGCATCGTCAGCCCCATCGCCAGCAGCACGGCCCCGCGCGCCACCGGGATCTTGCGCTCGCGGAACATCCAGACCATGAACGCCAGCAGCATGGGGTAGATCACCCCGCCGCGGCTCCCGGAGGCCACGAAGGTCGAGGCGGAGACGGCGAGCGCCGCAGTCCAGAAGAGCGGCGAGCGCACCGCCCGCCGGTCGAGCGCGAACCAGAGGAACATGGCGTGCGTCCCCAGCCCCGCGAAGGCGATCCAGTACCCCTCGCCGGCGAGCCCCACCGTGCGCCCCCGCGCCCACGAAAGCATGTGGGCGGTGAGCCCTCCGCGCCGCGCGAGGAAGGCCCCCAGCACCAGCGTGGAGACCGCGACCACGGCCAGCGCGCGGGTGCGCACGTGGGGCACGGGCGGGAAGCGCAGCCGGGGCACCGCGGGGCCGCGCGGGATGAAGAAGCCCAGGTAGTAGAACGCCGTGCCGAGCGCGGTGAGCACCATCTCGTAGGCGTACAGCCGGTCCAGCTCCCAGGGCGTGCGCCCCGGGAGCGCGGCGTGCACCTGCATCCCGGTCACGAAGGCGGGGGTCTCGCGCAGCAGGTGCGGGAGCGCGAACAGCGTCCCGAACACCAGCGGGTGGAACCAGCCGTAGTCGGGGCGATAGAACACCAGCGGCACCACGCGGACGGCGATGAAGAGCCCCAGCGCGGCCGTCATCACGAAGGCCGCGGGGACCGCGTTCGCCGCCGCCGTGAACGCCGCCCAGAGGAAGTACCCCAGGTACGCCGCCACCGCGAGCACCCGCCACCCCGGCGCCATGCGGAAGAAGGCGCTCTCCCCCTCGGGACGCGCTACCACGACGCCTCCGGGGCGGGCTTCCCCGCGGCCTGGGCGCGGCCCGCGCCGCCTTCGCTCCCGGCGTAGAGGGCCAGGTAGGCGCCGATCATCCGCTCCGGATCGAAGAGCTCGCGCGCGGCCTCGACGCCTCGCGCCCCCAGGCGCCGGCGCAGCGCGGGGTCGCGGCCGAGCGCCGCCAGCGCCGCCGCCAGCGCGGCGTGGTCGCCCTGCGGCACCACCACCCCGCACCCGTGCGCCTCCAGCACCTCGCGCGCGGAGCACACGTCGAACGACACCACCGGGGTGCCGCAGGCCAGGCTCTCGACCATGCAGCGCGCCAGCCCCTCGCCGCGCGAGGCGAGCACCACCGCGTCGAGCGCCTGGTACCACTCCACCACCGCGGGGGTGAAGCCGACGAAGCGCGCCGCGCCCGGGGACGCCTCGGCGGCCCGCCGGCACGCGTCCGCGTACTCCGGCTCGCGCGGGTCGGGCCCGCCCACGAAGTGCACGCGCGCGTCCGGGCGCGCCTGGCGCAGCGCGGGAAGGGCGTGCTGGATGAACGCGAGCTGCCCCTTGCGGCCGTTCACCACGGCCACGTAGCCGACGGCGAACTCCTCCGGCGCGATCCCCAGCGACCGGCGCAGCGCAGCGCGCGCCTCGTCCGCGGCGGGGCGGAGGCGCGCCTGGTCGACGCCGGTGCGGATCACGTGCAGCCGCTCGCCCAGCGGCCGGCGGCCGAGGGGACGCACGCGGTCGAGCAGGTCGGCGCGCATCTCCTCGGAGAGCACCGCAGTGTCGTGCGCCAGGTGCCGGCCCACGCGCCAGCGCAGGCCGTAGCGCTCGCCCGCGGGCTTCGCCGCCCGCACGTTGAAGATCACCCGCGCGCCGGCCGCGCGGGCGCCGAACCCCACGTGCAGCAGCGCGAGGATGTCGTTGCAGTGGGCCGCGCGCACCCCACGCGCGCGCACCAGGCGCGCGAAGCGCAGGTTGGTGGCGGCGGTGGAGAGCGCGCGGGCGGCGCGTCCGTCGCGCCACCCGGCGCGGCGGCGGGAGCTGCCCATCGAATAGGGGAGGGTCCAGACGTGCACCTCGGCGCCGGCACGCCGCCAGCGGTCGTTCACCGCGGTCTCGAGCTGCGTCACCACCAGCACGCGCCTGCCGCGCAGCCGCTCGATGATCTGGGTGACGCTCTCGACCCCCCCGTCGGCCTCGCTCCCGGCCTGGAAGACGACGAAGCAGACGGCGTCGCGGGCCGGCGCGGGCGCGCTCACCGCTTTTGCCCGCACGCGATCAGCCCCTCCCAGCCGGGCCCCGGGTCGCGCGCCGTGAGCGCGCGGAAGGGGTTCAGCCCCACCCCGGCGAGCGCCTTGAAGCCCAGGCGCACCGCCAGGTCCGCCGGGCGCCATCCCACGCCGTGCTTGTACAGCCGCAGCAGCCTGGAGGGATACTGCCCCTCCACCACCACGCCGCCGAAGCGCTCGGAGAGGAGCGCCCCCAGCTCCCCGGGCTCGAACTCGTGCACGTGGTAGGGGTCGCGCAGCACTCCGTCGGGGGCGCGGCGGGGGGTGGTGATCACCACCGAGCCGCCCGGCGCGAGCACGCGGTCCACCTCGGCGAGCCACGCGCGCGGGTCGGCCAGGTGCTCCAGCACCTCGATCGACACCACCCAGGCCATGCTCGCCGACGGGAAGGGGAGCTGGTACGCCGAGGCGCAGGCGACCGGCGCCGGCGCGCCCGCGCGCCGCAGCATCCGCTGCGCCAGCGCCACGCCCTCGGGCTCCAGGTCCACGCCGACCGGCCGGGCGCCCGCGCGCAGGAGCTTGTACGTCATCACCCCGTCGCCGCAGCCCACGTCGAGCCCCACCGTGCCGGCGAGCGCGACGCGGGCGGCGAGGCGGCGCAGCGCGCCGTCGTAGCGCGCGTGCGCCGCCGGGTCCGACCGCCGCCAGCCGCCGGTGTAGGTGGCGTTCCAGTGGTAGGCGCCGCTCTCCTCGTACTTCCTGAACTTCGCCGCGTCGTCGGGCTCGGCGGTGGCGCGCGGCGCGGACCCGGCGGGCGCGCTCACGCGGACCTCGCGGCCATGGCGTCGGGCGTGCCCCGCCGCGGGGCGCCGAGGGTCCGCGCGGCTGCCCGCCGGGCGGAGC
>DASYJZ010000349.1:0-2709 GCA_035995965.1 Longimicrobium sp.
CACCCGTAAACGTTCGGCGGATGAATTCTTCAGCGAACGCGCGCTTTGTGGGCCGCCCGGGGGTGGCTTGGGTTTTGCCAACCTCGCCCGCAGACAGAGCGACCGAGTGAGAGGTACCCAGCCAATCATCCGGCGCGGCCACAGCGACCGCGGCCGTGCCCGCCCGCCGCACCCCGCGCACCGCTCCATGCCGACGCCCCTGCCTACGGGCCTCAGGATACGTACCGTCGCGCCGCGCCCAGCCGCGCCGCAGCGGAATACCCCCAGCGCGAGCCAGATGAGCGAAGCCCCCGCCACGGTGTTCGTGGCCGACGACAACCCCTCCATTCTCCTGGGGCTGGACCGCGCGCTGAAGGCGCGCGGATACGACGTCCGGACCGCCGCCACCGGCAGCGGCGTGCTGCGGCTGATGCGCGAGCACCCCCGCGCCCCCGACCTGGTGCTGCTGGACGTGATGATGCCGGAGATGAGCGGCATCGACGTGCTCCGTGCGCTGCGGCGCGACGACCGCTGGGCCGACGTGCCGGTGGTGCTGATCACCGCCACCAACGACGGCGCGCTCCCCGTCTCCGCGCTGCGCGACGGCGCCGTGGACTTCCTCACCAAGCCCTTCCGGCTGGACGAGCTGCTGGCCCGCGTGGACGCGCACGTCACCCGCCACCGCGAGCTGCGCCGCGCGCGCGAGCAGGCGCGGGTGCGGCTCGAGGCCATCGACCTCATCCGCGAGCTGAACCGCGTGGTGAGCGCCGACGAGATGTTCCACCTGGTGACCTCGCGCACCGCCCAGGTGCTGGGGGTGGCCCGATGTTCGGTGCTGGTGGTGGAGCGCGACGCCGACACCGCGCGCGTGGCCGCCTCGTCCGAGGCGGCGTACACCGACGGGCTGCGCCTGGAGCTCGCCCGCTACCCCGAGTTCCGCGAGGCGCTGCAGACCGGCCGCCCGGTGGCGGTGCTCGACGTGGCCGCCTCGCCGCTCTTCGACGACGCGCGCGAGCAGTGGGCGCGCGACGGCGACCCCGAGGTGCGCTCGGGGGTGGTGGTGCCCTTCCCGGTTACGGACGAGGTGACCGGCCTGTTCGTGGAGCGCGCCGCGGACGGCGACCCGCCGCTGGGGCCGGAGGCAGCCGAGCTGGCCGAGCGGGTGGTGGAGGCGATCGTTCAGGCGTGCGGCCGGGTGCAGGTGTTCGAGCGGCTGATGCAGCAGCGCCAGCACCTGCACGACCTGGCGAACACGGACCAGCTCACCGGGGTGGCCACGCGCCGGGCGCTGGAGGAGTATCTGCGCACCGAGCTGCAGGTCGCGCGCGAGCGGGGCGAGCCGCTGAGCGTGGTGCTGCTGGACCTGGACCACTTCAAGGAGATCAACGACGGCTTCGGCCACCCGGCCGGCGACGCGGTGCTGAAGGCGCTGGGTGCGTGGCTGCGCTCCGAGAGCTCCCTCCGCACCCACGACCGTCCCGGCCGGTACGGCGGCGACGAGTTCGTGGTGGTGCTCCCCGGCACCGGCCCCGCGGGCGCCACGCGCTTCGCGGAGCGCGCGCGGACCGAGTTCGGGCAGATCCCCTTCGTCTTCGGCGGCACGGGGGTGCGGGCCAGCCTGAGCGCGGGGATTGCGAGCTGGCCCGAGACGCAGGCCGCCACCATCGACGAGCTGATCGCCGGTGCCGACGCGGCGCTCTACCAGGCCAAGCAGGCGGGCCGGGACCGCGTCTGCCTCTCGGGCACGGTCGCTGTGGGCTGAAGCGATTTTTCGGGCTTGGGATGGTGAAGAAGTGCTAAGTGCTAAGTGCTAAGTGCTAAGTGCTAAGTGCTGGGTGCGCCGTTCGGCACTTGGCACTTTTAGCACTTTTTTGAGAGGCGTGGAACCTGCGGGGCGCTCGCGGGCTCCTATAGCGCATGGAAACGGAGACACCGTTGCGGCCGCTGATCGTCGTCACCACCACGCTCGCCGCGGAGGGGAGCCACAACCTCCCCTCCGTGCGGCTGAACGTGCAGTACGTCACCGCGGTGGAGGAGCCGGGCGGCACCGCCGTGCTCCTCACCCCCGGGCACGACGCCGAGTCGGTGGAGCGGCTGGTGGGGATCGCTCACGGGCTGGTGCTCACCGGCGGCGAGGACGTGGACCCGGCGCTCTACGGCCAGGCGCCGCACCCGGAGCTCTCCACCGTCAACACCGCGCGCGACCAGGTGGAGCTGGCGGCGCTGCGCGCGGCGCTGGCGCGCGGTATCCCCGTGCTGGCGATCTGCCGCGGGATCCAGCTGCTGAACGTCGCGCTCGGCGGCACCCTCTACCAGGACCTCCCCTCGCAGCGGGCCGGCGACCTGCTGCACGAGCAGAGCGCGCCCGTCGGCCACCGCTGGCACCACGCCACGGTCGAGGCGGGCTCGGGGATCGAGACGATCCTGGGGACGCGCGAGCTGTTCATCAACTCCTTCCACCACCAGGCGATCGACCGGCTGGCCCCTTCGCTGCGCGCGGTGGTCTGGGCGTCCGACGGGCTGGTGGAGGGGGTGGAGGGGAAGGAGCACCCGTGGCTCTACGGCGTGCAGTGGCACCCCGAGCGCGGCGAGGCCGAGTCCCCCGCCGACGAGCGCGACCCGGACCGGCGGCTCTTCCGGGCGTTCGTCCAGGCGGCGCGGGAGTTCGCTGCAACCGAGAGCTTTCTCGCGTCCGCGGCTACGTAACTGCCGTTTCACACGGAGGCGCGG
>DASYJZ010000350.1:0-10387 GCA_035995965.1 Longimicrobium sp.
CGTCACGTGGAAGATCCTCAGCTTGTACCGCAGGTCGTCTTCCGGCTCCAGCTCCTCCAGCTTCTCCAGCGGCTTGGGGTCGCCATCCGCCTTTCCGTTGAGCCCTTCCCACTTCAGCAGGTTGTCGGCCTCCATCTTCCAGGTGACTTGGTGCGCCAGGGCGTACTCTCGGCCGTCGATCACCCACGTCGCTTCCGAGGCCAAGCGCACGACCCCTCCCGACCGCAGCGTGATCCGCGCCGCCACCAGGTCTCCGGGCGTCCTGCCGAGGAGGGCGGGGTGCACCGTCTTGCCGGTGATCTTGCTCAGGTTGGGGAGCACTCCGCCCTGGGGTGTGCCCGCCGGGGGAACGAGGGTGGTGTCCGCGGAAGCGTGGTCCGCACCGAGGATGAGGGCCCAGCCCTCCATGCCGCGTCCCATCAGCTTTTCGGTCCCCTCGAAGCTGTGGTGCAGCATGCGCACGACGTGCTTCTCGTGTCCCGCGTGTCCGTTGTGCCCGTTCGTGCCCGGCATCAGGATGTGGACGACCTTCGCGGCCTTGTCGGGGACGAAGAGGCACAGGCAGTTGATCTGCAGTTCCAGCGTGGCCATGAATCCTCCACGATTAAGAGTAAAGGGTGTTCAGTTTCCGACATATCGGAACCCGGCCCACGCCGCCGGCGATCGCAGCGCCGGGTCGCCGGAGCGCAGCAGGCGGAGCTGGGCCAACCGTAGCGCGCCCGGGCCGTCGGGGGCCGCGCGGTACGCGCGGTGGAGGTCGATCATCAACGGCCGCGAGAGGCGGTCGTCCACCTCCCAGAGGGTCCCCACCGCCCCGCCGGCCCCCGCGGCCAGAAAGGCGCCCGCCAGCCCCGAGAACCCGGCGGCCCGGCCGGAACCCGTGCGCACCGTCCGACACGCCGCCAGCACCACGAGCGAAAGGTGGCGCAGGTCCATCCCGGCGATCTCTTCCGCCTCGAAGGTCCCCCCCGACGCGTCCCCGGGCGCGGGGGCGAGGAGAAGGTATGAGCGCTCCGGCCGCTCGTCGTCGAACACGGCGTGTCCCGCGTAGTGCACCAGGGCTGCTTGGCCCAGCGCCGCCACCAGCGCAGCCCTGGTGGCCGCCGTGCCGGAGAGCACCCGCGCGTGCGCGTCCCCGGTAGCGATCTCCCGTACCTCACCCGCGGCCTCCGCAAGTCGTGAAAACCCCGGGTGCGCCCGCGCGTCGAACGCCGGGTCGGCGATGAACAGCGAGGCCGCCGCGGCGCGGGTGCGGCGGGCCGGACGACGCTGCGCCTCACGCAGGCTCGCCGCGAAGCGCAGCGTGTGGTCCTCCACCAGGTACCGCTTGCGGCGCGCGTCGTAGAGCGCCGCGAACGGAACCGAGCCCAGCTCCCCGTCGGCGATCACCACCACCGGGTTCTCCGCCCCGCCCAGCCGTGCCTGGAGGGGGCGAACCAGCCACTCGTAGAGCTGTGACAGTCCCGGACGCAGCTCGCCCTCGCCCGCCGTCTCCTCCAGCCGCCGCCGCAGCTGCTCGATCGTGCGGACCAGGCGGGTCGTGTCGAGCACGGTGCGGTACAGCTCCACCCGGTCCCCGGCCACGGTCCACGCCAGCAGCGTGTCCGCGACCAGCGCGTACACCAGCGCCACCTCTCTCCCCCGTCCGGCGGCTGCACGTCCGGCGTTCCGGTCCGGCGTCGCCCCCACCGTGGCCAGGGTGGCGCGGCCGCGGTCCAGGTAGCGGAGCGCCGCCACGGGTTCGCCGGAGGCCAGCCTCAGCATCGTGGCCCGGTCCACCAGGGCGCGTGCTTCCTCGAACACCGCGGCCCGGCGGGGCTCCATCCGGACTTGATTACGTCGTTCCTCCAAAACCCTCAGCGCGGATTCCAGGCGCTCGGCACCGCGCGTGGCGTCACCCATGGCGAGGCGGGCATGGGCTCCGGCAACGATGGCGGGAAGGGCCAACAGCGGGCTGCGCATGGTGTCGCCGAAAAACCTCGCCGCCGAATCCAGAGCGGCGGCGGCGCGTGCCGGGGCGGTGCGCAACAGCTCTGGGGCTTCCGCCATCTGGCGCTTGGCGACCATCCACGGGCGGACTTCCCTGATGCGGGCCATGGCGGACTCCGCCACAGCGACGTCCCTTCCGGCGCGCCGATAGTTTCCGGCGTCGGCGAACAGCTGGGCACGGGCCAGGTGCGCCTCGACCCTGTACACGGCCACGTCCACATCCGTGCGCTCCGCCACCTGCACCCCCTCGTCCTGGATCCGTACCGCGGCCCGGGGAAACCCGTCGTTCGCCACCACCTCGGCGAGCCAGACGAGCGCGTTGTGCAGTCGGTGGGAGCTCCGGTACGGTCGCAGACGCTCCAGCGTCAGCCGCCCGAGGGCGTATCCCTGGTCCATGTCCCGCACCTTGAAGCGCGCGGTGCCAAGCGCCTCGAGCACGGCTCCCTCGTTCTCTCCTTCACCCGCGCTCACGAACAGCCTGCGGGCCTGGCTCGCCTGCTCGCCCCCCTCCTCGTACGTATCTCCGCGGAGCAGCGTGGCGGACAAGAGGTGCCGCGCGCGGCCGGAGAGGGCGGGGTGGCGCACGGAGTCGGCACCATCGGAGACCTCGCGGAAGATCTTTTCGCCCGCGACCCGGTCGCCGCGGTGAAGCACCGCGCTCCCGTACTGCAGCCGCGCCCACGCCCGCAGTGTCGGAGACCCGTAGGCCAGCGACTCGGCTCTCGCGAACGCATGCTCTGCCGCAGCGAACTCCACGCGGCGCTCAAGCTCGCACCCCGTGGAGAACTCGCGGTGCGCCTCCGCCAGCCGCCGCAGCCGTGGCCCCCCAGTCCGGGCACGGATGGCCCGGACCCCGTCCGCCAACGTGGCGTCTCCCCGGGGGCGCCGCTCCAACGCGGAGCCCAGCGCCTCCGCCCGGGCCAGGGGTTCCTCCGCCCCCGCCGAGTCCCCGCGCAGCGCGGCGTCAGCCCATCCCCCCAGTACTCGGCACCATCCGAGCTCTCGCGCCCGTTGCGGCTCGGCGGCGGCGTAGGCCTTGTAGGCGTCCACCGGCCCATCGGGCGCAGGTGCCGTGGGCTCGGTGGGAGCGGTGAGCACCTGGGCCAGGTGCCGTCGCGCCTCGTCGGCCCATCCCGAGGCCGAATCGGCCGCCAGGTAGTCCCGCCACCCCTGCGCGGCCTCGTCGGGCAACTCCAATCCCTCCAGCGCCAGGGCCAGGTTGTACCGCGCCGCGCGGTTCCCGGGCTCGCGTTCCAGCGCCTCGTCGGCGGCCTCGATGGCTGCCACCAGGTCGCGCGGGGTGTGCTCACGCTCGGCGCGGACGAGGTATGCGGCCGCGAGATCCGCGAGCACCGGCGCGGGGCGGTCCGCCAGCCGCGCCGCCGTGTGCAACGATGAGATGGCCCTTGGGAGCGATATTCCCGCGTCGGAGTCGTACAGCAGGTCGATGAGCGCCAGGGCGTGCATGGCCTGCGGATCGGCGCGGTCGCGGACGGCCTGCAGCGCGCGCGCGGCGATCACGTTGATGCGGCTCGACGGCCTCGCCCTCGCCCCGCCCGCGCAGGGCGCGCGGTTCTCGCGAGCCGGGTTTTCAGCCGGGACGCACGGTGGCCCCGGTCTCCCGATGGAGAGCCGCGGGGCGATCGCGGGCGCGGAGTCCAGCTCCCGCGCGAGGTCGCCGAGCAGCCCGCTCGGAGCTTGGTCGCCCGGAGCCTGGCCGCTCGGAGACTGGCCGCATCCGGAGGCGATCGCGGCGCAGAGGAGGGCGAGCGGGGTAAGGCGGGCCGCCCTCCGGCCTCGGCTGTGGATGGAGGGCGTCAGGCGGGGCATGAACACCGATTGTCCTCGGAGGTCGGGGTCCACATGGTCGGGGAAAGGTGGGGGCGGAATAAAGGAGAATGAGCGCGGGGCGAAATGGAACTGCTCGAATGCTGCTACCGAGTGTGGCGGCACGGCGACGCAAGGGCAAGGAGATTGTGCGGTGGAGCGGGGAGTGCCCTGGAATCGTGAATCTGGTGAAGCCCGCCCGGCCCGTCCTACAGTCGACGAGCCCCGCCGAGGTTCCTCGGCGGGGCTCGTCGTGCGCACGGGCGAACGTCGGTCAGGGGCAGGCCCAGGGCACGTTGCACGTCTGCCACTTGCAGGTGCCCGCGCACGAGTTGTAGCAGGTAGGGCACGTGTTGATCTCCGTGGCGTCGTGCCCCGCCACCGTCCCGCGCTCGTCGACCTTCCGGGCCGCCGTAAAGGATTCCACCGCCAGCGCGTCCAGGGCGAGCCTGAGCTTCTTCTTCATCATGCCTCCAGCGCAGGGGGATCCGACGAACGGGGTCGATTCAATACTGGCGCATAAAGGCGGCTTCGTCCAGGGAAGCAGGGCGTGGCGGCAGGAGGGTGGCCGTCGACCGATCCTCGGCCGCCGGCATTCCGCGGGGCTGCTGCATTCACATCCGGACGGCTAACATCAACGAGGGCGGACGACCTGTTCGGCCCACCTCGACCGTCCGGCTCGCTCTCCAGCCCCTCTCCGCGGTTCGATGACTCACGAGCACGACATCCACCTGACCGAGGCGCGCATCCGCGCCGTGGTCGGCGGCACCGGACACTTCGCGAGGCGGCTCCGCGGCGCCAGCCGACGCAACGCCGCGCTGCCGCTGCCGGACGTCGTTCCGGACTTCGCGGGCGGCGAGCCGTGCACGGAAGCGCGCGGAGGGACTCGCGAAGGCGATGTCGTTTCTCTGCGAGTTGCACTGCCGCATCGGCCACGGCGAGGAGGAGAGCGTCCGCCGCCTGCTCGGCGAGATCCGCGCCGTGCTGCAGTAGGGCGCTGGCCGTACGGCGGTAGGGCGCGAGCAGCGTCCGCTGGGCCGTCTCCACCGCCGGACCGGTGCGCGCATCCATTCGTGGCGCCGATCCGCGGGTTCGTCCCTGGTGGTGTCACGCTCGCGCCGCTCGCGCGTTGTCTACCTGCATGAGCGCGGAGAGAGAACTCACCCGGCCGCGGCGGCCCCGGCCGTGGGGCGGGGAAGGGAGGGCGTCTCGCCCAGCAGCGCGTAGAGGTCGGCCCAGAGCCGGGCGACGGGGCGGACGGCGCGCGTGTCGGCGAAGTGGGTGCCGGGGACCAGCGGCACGGCGTCGGAGAGGCGCACCGCGAGCACCTCGCCGATCACCAGCGCGTTGTCGCCGGGCCCGAGCTCCACCTCCTTGAAGAGGCGGCATTCGAGAACCGCCGGCGAGTCGGCGACGTACGGGGCCGCCACCGTGTGGGCCTCGGCCAGCAAGAGCCCCGCGCGGGCGAACTCGTCGACGTCGGGTGGATAGTCTCCCGACGTCTCATTGAGAGCGGAGAGCCGGGCCTCCACGGCCAGGTTCACGCAGAACGCCCCGGTCTCGCGCACGTTGCGCAGCGTGTCCTTGGGCACCCCGCCGCGGTGGCCGATGGAGACGCCGACCAGGAACGGCGTGGCCGAGAGCGCCGCGAAGTAGCTGAACGGGGCGAGGTTGGGCTCGCCCGCCGCGGAGCGGCTCGACACCCAGGCGATGGGGCGCGGCACCACCAGCGAGGTGAGCAGCTGGTACCGCTCCCGGGCATGCAGAACCGAGGTCTCGAAGATGTGCATTTTTTCGTGGCTGGAAAAGGGCGTAGCAGTTTCGGCTCCGGCGCCGGACTGCGAAGCCCTGCAAATTGCTTCCGATGCGCCACTTGCGGGTTCGCGGCGGCGTGCGCATCATACATCGATCCGGCGTGAAGAACGTTTGTTCGGGGCGCGCTCCTCCTGTGCCCCGCCATCTCACTCTTGTTCCATCCAATCCAGCATGGCCTCATGCTGGCCTTTCGTTCCACCCACCCGCAAGGAGGTGCCTACGCGCAAACAGTTGTTCATCCGCGTCGCCCCGGGAGCCGTCGGTCGGCTCTTCGGAAGACAAACCACTGTATGCAGGAACCAAGGAGGACGAGGAATGGGCAAGCTCTGGAAGGCGAGCGCAGCCGTTCTGCTCGCACTTGCGGCAATCCCCTCGCTCGCGCGCGCGCAGGCGACGGGGACCATCACCGGCACGGTGACGGCCGCAGAGAATGGAGGGCCGCTGTCGGGCGCGCAGGTGAGCCTGCAGGGAACGGTGCGCCGCACCGTGACCGACGCGCAGGGTCGCTACCGCCTCACGGCCGAGCCGGGCACCTACACGGTCCAGGTCTCCACGCTGGGCCGCCAGGCGGGCTCCCGCCAGGTGAGCGTGACCGCGGGCGGCACCGCCACCGCGAACTTCAGCCTCGGCACCTCGGCGGTCGCCCTCGAGGGGATCACCGTGAACGCCGTGACCGGCGAGGCGGAGCGCCACCGCGAGGTGGGCACCGCGGTGAGCAGCATCTCCGTGGGCGACATGGACAAGGGCGCGGTGAACAACCTCGCCGACGTCCTCACCGCGCGCGCCCCGGGCGTGACGCTGCAGGGCGCCGCCGGCACGACCGGCACGTCTTCGCGCATCCGCATCCGCGGCGCCAACTCGCTGTCGCTGTCGAACGAGCCGCTGATCTTCGTGGACGGCGTGCAGGCGACGAACAGCAAGGGCGGGTTCGGGGTGGGCGGCCAGTCGCCGAACCGCCTGAACGACATCAACCCCGAGGACATCCAGAACATCGAGGTCCTGAAGGGCCCCGCCGCCTCGGCCATCTATGGCACCGCGGCGGCCAACGGCGTGCTGCTGATCACCACCAAGCGCGGCCGCGCCGGGCACACCGTGTGGCGGACCTACGGTGAGACCGGGCAGCTCAGGGACGTGACCAACTACCCGCCGAACTACCTCTCGGTGCAGACGATCACGGCGGGCGCGTCCCTGTACGACACGACGTTCGGCCTCGGCTACTCCAACACCACCGACGTGTTCGGTGGCGGCGCGCCGTACGCGACCTGCTACAACTACAACGCGGCGACGGCGGCCACGGCCGCGGGGCACTGCCGGCAGGACATCACCGTGTCGTTCAGCCCGCTGAACGACTCCCGCACCACGCCGTACACCACCGGCCGGCGCGGCAAGGCGGGGCTCAACGTCTCGGGCGGCGGCACGGGCCTGAGCTACTACGTGTCGGGCGACATCGAAGGCGAGCGGGGCGTGCTGAGCTACAACCGGCTCGAGCGCACCAGCTTCCGCGGCAACTTCAACGCCGACCCCACCTCCAAGCTCTCGCTGCAGCTCAACACCAGCTACAACGGCAGCCGGCTCGACCAGGTGCAGGGCGACAACAACGTGTTCAGCCCGATCATCAACGGCCTGCTGGGCCCCGCCCAGTTCGTGCCGGGGATGAACAACGACAGCGTGGGCACGCCGGGGAACCGCGTGGCCTCGTACTTCGGGTGGTCGAACGGCGACGACTCGAAGCTCCCCACGCGCCAGGGCGTCGACCGCATGATCCTGGGCGCCAACGCGAACTACCGCGCGATGTCGTGGCTCACCCTGAACGGCAACGCGGGGCTCGACTTCTTCGCCCGCGCCGACGCCCAGACGGTGGACCCGTCGTCGAACCTGCCGCTGGCCGCCGAGTACCTCCTCGGCTACCACGACGCGCAGAAGTCCAACAACTACCAGTGGACGTCGAACGTCTCGGCCCTCGGCCGCTTCGACCTGTCGTCCGCCGTGGTGTCGTCGACCACCGTGGGCGCCAGCTACCAGCGCTCGCTCTTCAACCAGGTGTTCTGCGAGGGTGTCGGCATCCCGAGCGGCACCACCTCGTGCGGCGCGACCACCAGCCAGTTCTCGATCGACGAGAGCCAGACCGACAACCGGACCCTGGGCGGGTACGTGCGCCAGGAGCTCGCGTTCAACGACCGGCTGTTCCTGGCCGCCAGCGTGCGCGGCGACAAGAACAGCGGCCTGGTGACCGGCTTCATCTACTACCCGTCGGCCAGCCTGTCGTGGGTGGTCTCGGAAGAGCCGTTCTTCCCGCAGGCCTCCTTCCTGAGCAACCTGCGCCTGCGCGCCGCGGTGGGCACCTCGGGGCAGCGCCCCGAGTTCGGCCAGGCCGAGACGCTGTTCAGCGCGGTGTCGGCGCAGCGCAACGCGACCGAGGAGGCCGCGGTGGTGCTGAACAACACCGGCAACCCGGCGCTGAAGCCCGAGCGGACCCGCGAGATGGAGTTCGGGGCCGACCTGGGCCTGCTGCAGGACCGGCTCTCGTTCGACTTCACGGCCTTCCGCAAGAAGTCGAGCGACGCGCTGATCTCGCGCAACCTGGAGCCGTCGGCCGGCCTCACCGCGGCCGTGTTCCAGAACCTCGGCTCCATCCAGAACACCGGTACCGAGCTGGGCGTGAACGCGCTGGTGGTGGACCGCCGCAACCTGCGCTTCAACGCGCGCCTCGCGGCCAGCACCCTGCACAACAAGATCCTGGCGCTGGGCCAGGGGATCGCGCCGATCACCTTCAACCGCGGCGTGCAGGCGCACCGCGAGGGCTTCTCGGCCGGCGGCTTCTTCGCCAAGCCGTACACCTTCAACGACGCCGACGGCAACGGCCTGCTGGACCGCACCGAGGTGCGGGTCGACTCGTCGCGCTTCATCACGGTGAAGAGCCCCACCAGCGGCAACGACACCACGCTGGCGCTCGACTACCTGGGGCCGTCGCTCCCCACCAACACGCAGGCGTTCTCCGCCGACCTCACGCTCTTCCGCAACGTCACCTTCACCACGGTGTTCGAGCGGCGCGCGGGGAACAAGCAGATGAACTACAGCGAGTACTTCCGCTGCGTGAGCGGCACGGTGGGCCTGGGCCTGTGCGCGGGCCGCGCCAACCCGCAGGCCTCGCTGGCGGAGCAGGCGCGCTACCTGGCCGCGGCCGGCCTGGTCAGCTCGCCGGGATTCGGCACCACCACGCTCTTCGGGTACATCGAAGACGCGACGTTCACCAAGTGGCGTGAGTTCTCGGTTCGCCTGGGCGTGCCCGAGTCGTGGGGGCAGCGCTTCCCGCTGGTCCGCGGCGCGGCGTTCACCGTGGCCGGCCGGAACCTCAAGACCTGGACCAACTACACCGGTCTGGATCCCGAGATCAACGAGACGGGCGGCGCCTCGAACTTCACCCAGGGTGAGTTCAACACCCAGCCGCCGGTCCGGTACTGGACTGCCCGCATCGACCTGACCTTCTGAGGGGTGAACGCAATGAAGATCCTCAACGGCAAGAGGGGGGGGCTTCGGCCCCTCCCCGGGCTGCTCGCGGTGGCGCTCGCGCTGCCGATGGCCGCCTGCAACACCGACAAGCTGGTCGACGTGACCGACCCCTCGCGGCTTCCGCCCGAGGCCCTGGACAACGCGGGCGCGGTGCCCTCGCTGATCAACGGCGCGGTCCGGCAGTTCTACATCGGCTACGCCGGCGCCGGCGACGACGGGTACATCTCGACGTCGGGGGTGTTCACCGACGAGCTGTACTACGGCGACACCTTCACCACCCGCCGTGCGCTCGACCTGCGCGCGCAGCAGAACCCGGCGCTCGGCAACCAGCAGGACGCCTCGTTCAACCGCCTGCAGCAGGCGCGCTTCAACGCGCGCCGGGCGTACGCGGCCATCGACAAGTTCTTCCCCACCGACGACGCGAACAAGTCGCTGATGCGGACGGTGGAGGGCTACACCTACGTCACGCTGGGCGAGGGCTGGTGCGGGGCCGTTCCGTTCAGCTCGATCCCCGACACGGGCCCGATCAATCCGTCGGACATCACGCACGGGACGCCGCTCAACACGGCGACGATGTTCAACACCGCCATCACGACCTTCAACCAGGCGCTCGCCCTCGACCCGACCAACAACCTGGCCAAGCTCGGCAAGGCGCGCGCGCTGCTGGACAACGGCCAGTACGCCGCGGCCGCCGCGGCGGTCGCCGGCGTGCCGAGCGACTGGGTGTTCCTGAGCGAGCACTCGGCCAACACGGGGAGCCAGAACAACCCCGTGTACTCGCTCCAGTCGAACGGGCGCTACAGCATCTCGAACGACGAGGGCGGGCCGATCACCACCGCGGCCGAGCGTCCGAGCGGCAGCTCCGCGACCGACAACGGCGAGGGGCTGAACTACCGCAGCATGCAGGACCCGCGCATTCCGTTCACCGGCGACCCCGCGCGGCAGCTGCCGCCGTCGGCCGGGGTGGGCGGGTGCTTCACCTCCAGCATTCCCTGCTGGTACGACAACAACAACCCCAACAACGACGCGGACATTCCGCTCGCTTCCGGTGTCGAGGCGCGCCTGATCGAGGCCGAGGCGCAGCTGAACGCCGGCAACGTGGCGGGATGGCTGACGACGCTGAACACCCTGCGCGCGAACGTGGCCGCCCTGCTCGCGGCGCTGCGTCCGAACCAGATCCAGACCTTCCCGATGCGGCCCGCGTCGGTCGCGCCGCTCCCCGCGCTGGCCGACCCGGGCACGGCGA
>DASYJZ010000351.1:0-3098 GCA_035995965.1 Longimicrobium sp.
GGCGGCGGCGCGGCCACCCCCGGGAGCGCCGGCGGCGGCGCCGGCGACCGCGGCAGCAACCGCACGGGCACCGCGCTGGCCGGCGAGAGCGCCGCCGACTTCGCCAACCGCATGGGGCTTCCCGCGGACGCCTGGCGTGGGGTGGCGGCGGGGCTGGAGGGCACCCTGTCGCTCGCGGCCGGGGCGGAGATCGACTTCAGCGCCTCGGTCTCGGCGCAGGCGGGGGTGGGGGTGAGCGTGGGCTTCCAGGCCGACGCCGGCCTCTCCATCGAGGCGGCGGTCGGGCTCGACGCCTCGGCCTCGGTTTCGGCGGGGGCGGCGTTCGCGGCGAACGCGGGGGCGGCCGCGGGGTTCGCGCTGAGCGCGGCCGGCGGCGTGGAGGCGGCGGTGCAGACCGTGGCCATCGCCCGCGCCGGCGCCGCGTCCGACGCCGCGGCGAAGGCCTTCGGCGCGGCAGGGGCCGGCGCGGGGGCGGCGGTTGCCAGCGGCGGCGGCGGCGGCGCGGCCTCGGGGCCGGCGGCGGCGGTCCAGTCCCCCGCCTCTGCCGATTCGCCGTCCCTTCCCTACGCGCCGCCGCGGGCGGACCCGCGCGCCACCACCTACGGCCACGGGGTGCCGCTGCGGCCCCGGCGCGGCCCCGCCGCCGCGGCGAGCGCGGGCGTGGTCGCGCTGCGCCCGTACGCCCGCGCGGCCGCGCCCCCCGTCACCCGCGACCCCACCACGCCCGCGTGGGCCGGCCTCCCCGTCCTCGCCCCGTCGACGCCCGCCGCCCCCGCGGCCGGGAGCGCGCCGGTGAAGCGCACGGGCGGACGGGTGGGGTGCGGCTGCGGCTGCGGGCCCGGCGGAGGCGGACGATGAGCGTGCGCGTGGACTCGCTCAGCACCGACGTGGTGGTGGAGGCGCCGCCGGTGGGCGGCACCGAGGACGCCCGCCAGGGGACGGCGTGGCAGGAGCAGGAGCGGCACTCGGCCCTGCGCCTGCGCCTCCTGCGCGACGAGTTGCGCACCTCCTCCGCCGGCCACGATGACTGAGCCGCTCCTCTACTCGGCCGAGCCGATCTTCCGCGTGGAGGGAACCGTCAAGAGCGAGCTCTCGCGCGACGTGCTGCGGCTGGACGTGCTGGAGACCACCGAGGGGCTGAAGACGCTGGTGCTGCGCCTGGCCGGCACCCCCGCGCACCCCGACCAGCCCGACGTGCCCGAGCAGTGGCTGAACGGCTCCATCGTGGACTTCGGGAAGAAGGTGGAGATCGCGATCGGCCCCAGCTCGGCGGAGCGGACGGTGTTCAGCGGGCACATGAGCGCGCTGGAGGCGGCCTACACCGAGAGCCGCGAGCCCGAGGTCGTGGTCTTCGCCGAGGACCGGCTGATGGAGCTGCGCACCACCCGGCGGATGAAGAGCTACACGCAGATGAGCGACGCCGACATCGCCAGCGAGATCGCCAACCAGCACGGGCTCACCCCGCAGGTGAACGCCCCCGGGCCCACCTACGACGTGGTGCAGCAGTGGAACCAGAGCGACCTGGCCTTCCTGCGCGAGCGCGCGGCGCTGGTGCAGGCCGAGGTCTGGCTGGTGGACGACACGCTGCACTTCGAGGGGCGCGCCAGCCGCTCCGGCTCCGAGATCGCCCTGGTGGCCGGCAACCAGCTCGTCGGCATCCAGCTCCGCGCCGACCTGGCCCACCAGCGCACGAAGGTGAAGGTGAGCGGCTACGACGCGCAGGCGCGCGACGCCATCGAGGAGGAAGCGGGGGGCGACGCCATCCAGGGCGAGGTGACCGGCGGCAAGACCGGCCCCGACGTGCTGCAGCGCGCCTTCGGCGAGCGGGTGAGCCACCGCGTGCGCGACGTGCCGCTGACCGGCGGCGAGGCGCGCGAGTGGGCCCGGGCGGAGATGCTGCGCCGCGCGCGCGGCTTCGTGACCGCGGCCGGGACGACGAACGGGAGCCCGGACCTGGTGGTGGGGAGCCGCGTGTCGCTGGAGCGGGTGGGCGGGCCCTTCAACGGCGGCGGCTACTACGTGACCCGCGTGCACCACTCGTACGACCGGAGCAGCGGCTTCCGCACCCGCTTCGAGGCCGAGCGCGCCACGGTGAACGAGGGCGCCGCGTGAGCGCCGGCCCGCGCGCCGACGGCCCGCCCCGCCACTGGGGGCTCTACCCGGCGATCGTGGCCGACATCGTGGACCCCGACGCGATGGGGCGGATCCAGGTGAAGCTCCCCTGGCTGGGGAGCGACGGCGCCGACGTGCGGGCCTGGGCCACCCTGCTCACCCCGTACGCCGACGACGGCCAGGGCTTCGAGGTGCTGCCGGCGGTCGACACGCAGGTGGTGGTGGGCTTCGAGGCGGGGGACCCGCGCCGCCCCTACATCGTGGGGAGCTGCTGGAACGGGCGCGAGGCGCTCCCCGAGGCGGCGGCCGCGGCCAACGACAAGCGGCTGATGAAGACGCGCGCGGGGAGCCTGCTGGAGTTCGACGACAAGCAGGGCGCCGCCAAGGTCACCCTGTCGATGCAGAGCGGCCACAAGCTGGTGCTCGACGACGCGGCGCAGCAGGTGACGCTCAGCCACTCCAACGGGTGCACGCTGACCATGGACGCGGCGGGGAACGTGAAGATCCAGGCCAACGTGAACGTGGACGTGACCGCCAGCGTGCTGAACGTGCACGCGCCGGTGGCCAACTTCGACGGCATCGTGAACTGCCAGACGCTGGTGGCGAGCACGGGGGTGGTGTCGCCCTCGTACACGCCCGGCGCCGGGAACGTGTGGTGAGCCGTGTGTGACGACCGCCCCTGGACGCTGACCGCCCCCTGGTGGGGGTGGCCCAAGCTCGCCGTCGCCGGCCGCGACCCGCGCGCGACCGCGCCGCTGCTGCAGAAGTACGAGCGCAGCGACCCGGTCACGCCCTTCGTGAAGGATCCGCAGCGCGCCCTCGCCTTCACCGCCGAAGACGTGGTGCAGGAGACGCGCGAGTACGCCGCCGTGCCGGGGAAGAAGAAGCCGCGCTGGGGCTTCTACCTGCACCCCACGGGGGTCCGCAAGCTCTTCCTCCCCTCGCACAAGCGCTTCTACCTGGTCGCCTGCGAGCTGCACTGCGAC
>DASYJZ010000352.1:0-4684 GCA_035995965.1 Longimicrobium sp.
AGCGCCGCACGCGACTCGGCGATGGCCGCGTCGATGATCGCGAGGTTGTGCTCCAGGGTGGCCACCGTCTCCGGGGCCAGGCTGGCGCGGCGGGTCTCCAGCACCCGCGCCAGGTCGTCGACCGCCTGCTGGTACTCGCGCTCCGCGGGGTGGAACGCCGCCAGCGCCGTCATCTGCCCGCCCGCCGCCGGAGCCGTCCCCCGGGCCGGGGTGCGGACCGTGGCCGGCGGCAGGGTGGCGAGGGGGCCCGCCGGCTGCCGCCCCAGGTACTTCGCGGTCACCAGCGACGAGCCGACCATCAGCACCACCGCCGCGGCGGCCTGCAGCGCCCAGCGCGGCGGCTGCCAGACCTTCCGGCGCGAATCCAGGGAGATGACGTTCGTCTCCTCTGCGTCCACAGTCGCCCCGGCGGCGCGGGGCTCCAGCCGCCCCGCGATCCCCTGCCAGAGGTCGGCGGGGGGCGCGACGGCCGCGGGGAGGGCCGCGACCTCCGCCAGCAGCGCGCGGATCGCCTCGGCCTCGGCGCGGCACTCGCCGCAGCCTGCCAGGTGCCGCTCCATCAGCCGACGCTCGATGTCGGGAAGCTCTCCCGAGGCGTAGTCGTCGAGCCGTTCGATCGCCTGTTCGTGGGTCATCGGTCCAGTGCCTCCCTCAGCAGCCGGCGCGCCCGGTGGAGCTGCGCCTTGCAGGTGCCCACGGCGATGCCGTGGAGCTCCGCGATCTCTTCGTGCTTGTAGCCTTCCACGTCGTGCAGCACGAACACGGTCCTGGCCCCCGGCGGGAGCGTGGCGATGGCGCGCTCCAGGTCCACCGCGGCACCGGGGTCGGGCGGCCGGGTGGGCGTCTCGTACGCCTCCAGGTCGCCGGTGCCGAACACCCTGCCGATGCGGATCCCCTCGGCGCGGCGGTTCCCCAGCACCACGTTCACGGCCAGCCGGTGCAGCCAGGTGGAGAAGGCGCTCTTCCCCTCGAAGCCGCCGAGCTTCTCCCAGGCGCGGACGAACACGTCCTGGACCAGCTCCTGCGCCCGCACCCCGTCGCCGCTCATGCGCAGGCAGAGCGCGTAGGTGCGGTCCACGTTCTCGCGGTAGAGCCGTTCGAACGCGACGACGTCGCCCTGCTGCGCGCGGCGGACCGTGTCCGTCACGGCGGACGGCGCGTCGCGTTCAACCAGCATCGTCGCCATCGAGTCCGGACGGTGAGAGGTGCGTCGTTCCCGCGCTGCCACTCTGATGCGGCGAACCCGGAAATGGTTTAAGCGGGCACGCAGGGCGGGCGCCGCCGCCGGTGCCGATCCGGCCGAGGGATGTGGGGCGAAGGCGCTCGCGGGGAGCGGAGAGTCGAGTGGACATGCGTGCCGCGGGAGCTGCGTGGCGCGGAGAGATCCCCTGACGGGCCGAAATTGAAGGTGGGAAGATAACGAAGCACACGCACCCGCGGCAGGCGGCACAGCGGCCCTCCCACTCCGCGGCCGCCCGGAAAAACGTGGCGAAATGTTCTTGTTGTGAGCGGCTGTTCTGTGTAGTTTTGAGTGGATCTCCCCCTCGAATTCCCCTTGCGACAGGTGGCGTATGCGGCTGCCGGGTAGTGTCCATCCGGCCATGCTGGCCGGCGTGGTGGCCCAACTCGAACTGGCGCGCCAGCAGCAGAGCGCGCTCCTCGACAACATCCCCGACATCGCCTTCCTCAAGGACCTCGACTCGCGCTACCTCGCGGTGAACGACGCGGCCGCCCGCCGCGCCGGCGTGACCAAGGAGGAGATGGTCGGGAAGACGGACCACGACCTCTACCCCCCGCACATCGCCTCCTGTTGCCGGAGGGAAGACCTGGCGGTCTTCGCGCGCGGCGAGACCCTGCGCATCGAGGAGCCCGTCCAGACCGCGGGCGGGGAGACGCGCTGGATCGAGACCATCAAGACCCCCGTGCGCGGCCCGGCGGGCGAGTGCGTGGGCGTGGCCGGGATCGCCCGCGACATCACCGAGCGGATGCGGGCACAGGAGGCGCTGCGCGAGAGCGAGGAGCGGCTCACCCTGGCGCTCGCCGGGGGCCGGCTGGGGCTGTGGGACTGCTCGCTGGCCACGGGCCGGGTGCACTGGAGCGCCGAGTGGGAGGCGCTCCTGGGGTACCGCGCGGAGGAGATGGGCGCCGACTACGCCTGGTGGGAGGCCCGCGTCCACCGCGCCGACGTGCCGGCACTGCGCGAGGCGGTGCGGCGGCACCTGCGCGGCGAGCATCCCGAGGTGGACGTGGTGTTCCGCATGCGGACCTCGCCCGGGACGTGGGCGTGGCTGCACGGCCGCGCCCGCGCCACCGCCCGCGACGCGAACGGCCGCGTGCTGCGCATCACCGGCACCGGCAGCGACATCACCCGGCAGCGGGAGCTCGAGGAGCAGCTCCGCCAGTCGCAGAAGATGGAGGCGATCGGACACCTGGCCGGCGGCGTGGCGCACGACTTCAACAACCTGCTCACGGTGATCAAGACGTCGAGCGAGCTGCTGATCGCCGCCTTCGAGCCGGGCGACGCACGCCTCCCCGACGCGGTGGAGGTGAGCCGCGCCGCCGACCGCGCCGCCGACCTCACCCGGCAGCTCCTCGCCTTCAGCCGCCGCCAAGTGCTGCAGCCGCAGGTGATCGACCCGAGCACGAGGATCATGTCCATCCACGGGATGCTGCAGCGCCTGCTGGGCGACACCGTGCAGGTGGTCGCCGCGCACGGCGCCGACGTGGGGACGGTGCGGGTGGACCCGGGGCAGATGGACCAGGTGCTGATGAACCTGGCGGTGAACGCGCGCGACGCCATGCCCTCGGGCGGCGTGCTGGCGATCGGCTGCGTGAACCGGACGGTGAGCGCCGACGACGCCGTGGGGCTGTGGGGCCCCGAGCCCGTACCCGCGGGCGACTACGTGGTGGTGACGGTCTCGGACACCGGCGGCGGGATGAGCCCGGAAACGCTTTCCCGGGCGTTCGAGCCCTTCTTCACCACCAAGCCGCTGGGGAAGGGTACCGGCCTGGGGCTCGCCACCGTGTACGGGATCGTGCGGCAGTCCGGGGGCTACCTGGCCGTGGAGGCGGAGCCGGGGCGCGGCACCGTCTTCAGCATCTTCCTGCCGCGCCACCACGCCTCGCTCGACGCGGCCCCGCAGCCCGCTCCGGCCGGGGCGGGGGGAGCGGAGACCGTGCTCCTCGCCGAAGACGAGGATTCCGTGCGGCAGCTCGTGCGCCGCGTGCTCCAGGCACAGGGCTACCACGTGCTCGCCGCGGCCAGCGGAGCCGAGGCGTTGCGGCTCGCCGACGAGCACGACGGGCCCATCCCCCTCCTCCTGACCGACGTGATGATGTCGGGGATGAGCGGGCCCGAGCTGGCCGGGACGATCACCGCGAGACGCGCCGAGCTGCGCGTGCTGTTCATGTCCGGGCTACGCGGACGACCTCCCGGCGCTCGGCCCGGACGCCGACCTCATCCTCAAGCCGTTCGCGCCGGCCGATCTCCTCCACCGGATTCGCGCCGCGCTCGACCACGCGGGGTAAGAGCGGGGCATGGGCGCGGTAGCAACCATCTCGACGGTCTCCTCACCCCGGCGATCCCACGGCGGTCTCCACCAGCGGCGCCGCCGGCCTGGCGCGGCGGCCCGCGACGACGGCGATGATCGGGCGGCGCCAGAGGACCTGGCGCACGCGCCAGAGGAGGAGGAGCGCAACCACCGCGAGCGACACCGTGAGCCCGGTCCAGATCCCCACGTGGCGCAGCGGGGTGTGGAAGCCCAGCCAGTACGCCATGGGGACGCCGACCACGAAGTAGCCCAGCAGCGTGATCAGCATCGGCACGCGGGTGTCGGCGGCGCCGCGGAGGATGGAGATCCCCGTCACCTGCGCGCCGTCGAAGAGCTGGAAGAGCGCGGCCATGAACAGCAGCCCGGTGCCGTAGCGCACGATCTCGGCGTCGCGCGTGTACAGCTCCAGCAGGAAGCGCGGGAAGGCCAGGAAGGTCACCGCGCACACCGTCATGAAGCCGAGCGACACCAGGTAGCTCGCCACCACGGCCCGGTGCACCCCGCGCCGGCTCCCCGCGCCCACGGCGCGCCCCACGCGGATCGACCCGGCGATGGCGGCGCCCACCGCCACCATGAACGTCCCCGACGCCAGGTTCAGCGTGATCTGGTGCGCCGCGAGCTGCGCCTCGCCCATCCATCCCATCATCACCGCGGCGAAGGCGAAGGTGCCGATCTCCGCGCCGAGCTGCGCCCCGATGGGGATGCCGATCCGCGCGATGCGGCGCAGGCGCTCCAGGTGCGGCCGCAGCGAGGCCCCGCGGAAGGGCGAGAGCTCCCGGTGGCGGGCCACGTAGCCGACCATCACCCCCAGCATCGCCCAGCGTACCACGGTGGTGGAGAGCCCCGAGCCCACCAGTCCGAGCCGCGGCACCACGCCGGGTACGCCGTAGATGAACAGCTGGTTGCCGAGCGCGTTCAGCGCCACGCCGATGAACGTCACCGACATGGCCACGCGCGTGCGGCCCAGCGCGTCCAGGTAGTACTTCAGCGTGGCGAAGAGCATCGCCGGCAGCACGCCGGGGGCCAGCGCGAGGAGAAAGCCGCCGGCCATCTCCGCCAACCGCGGCTTCTGCCCCAGCGCGAGCGACAGCTGCCGGCCGAACACGCAGAGGGCGATCACCGGGACGGAGAGG
>DASYJZ010000353.1:0-4119 GCA_035995965.1 Longimicrobium sp.
GCCGCCGGGGAGCGCGCCGATCAGCCTCGCGCGGCCGGCGACCAGGGCGAGCGCGTCGTCGAGCGACAGCACGCCGGCGAAGCAGGCGGCGGCGTACTCGCCCAGCGAATGGCCGATCACCGCGCCGGGGACGACGCCGCGGCTCTCCCACAGCTTCGCCAGCGCATAGGCGACGACGAAGACGGCGGGGTGCGCGACCTCGGTGCGGTTCAGCCGCTCGCCGTGCCGGTCGGGCGCGGCGCCGGCGCGGCCGAGCATCATCCGCAGGTCCAGTCTTCCCCGGCCGTTCGTGGATGGGGTGCCGTCGGTGAGGGACGGGGCCGCGTCCGCCGGCCAGAGGACCTCGCGGATGTCGAGGCCGAGGAGGGGGTGGAGGATGGCGGCGCAGCGGTCCACCGTCTCGCGGAAGACGGGCTCGGCGTGGTACAGGCCGCGTCCCATCCCCACGTACTGGTCGCCCAGGCCGGGGAAGAGGAAGGCGACGGAGCCATCTGCATCTCCCGCCGCGCCGTGGAGTCCGTCGGCGGTCCGGCAGAGGACGGCGCGGCGGTGGGCGTCGATGAAGGGGAGGGGGAGCGCGGAGAGCCGGAGGTCGGGGTCCGCGGCCACGGCGGCGAGGAGGCGCGCCAGGTCGTCGTGCACACCCCGGATGGTCTCCGCGTCGAACAGCTCGGTGGAGAACTCGATGCCGCCGTCGAACCCCGCGTCGCACTCGTGCAGCGAGAAGCTCAGGTCGAAGCGCGAGGTGCCGGTCCCCATGATCTCCGTCCCCATCTTCAGCCCGCCCAGCTCCAGCACGCGGTGCGCGGCGTTCTGGAGGGCGACGACGACCTGGAAGAACGGCGAGCGCGCGGCGTTCCGATCGGGCGCCAGCTCCTCCACCAGCCGCTCCAGCGGCACGTCCTGGTGCGCGAACGCATCCAGCGCCACGTCGCGCACGCGCGCCAGCAGCTCCCGGAAGGTCGGGTCGCCGGAGAGGTCCGTCCGCAGCGGCAGGGTGTTCACGAAGAACCCGATCAGCGGCTCCACCTCGGGGAGGGGACGGTTGGCCACGGGGGTGCCGATCACCACGTCGGGGTCGCCCGACCAGCGGGAGAGGAGCGCGTTCACCCCCGCCACCAGCGCCATGAACAGCGTGGCGCCCTCCCGCCGCGCGAGCGCGCGCAGCCCGGCCGCCACCTCCACCTGGATCGCGACCGGGTGCGCGCCGCCGGCCCAGGTGGGCTCGGCGGGGAACGGCCGGTCGCCGGGGAGGGCGAGCGCGGCGGGGGCGCCGGCGAGCACCGGGCGCCAGTGCTCCAGCAGCGCATCGACGGTCTCGCCGCGCAGCCACTCGCGCTGCCACGCGGAGAAGTCGGCGTACTGCACCGCGAGCTCGGGGAGCGGCGAGGGGCGCCCCGCCACGAACGCGGGGTAGAGCGCCGCCAGCTCGCGGAAGAGCACGCCCATGCTCCATCCGTCGGCCGCCACGTGGTGGATCACCACCAGCAGCACGTGCTCGCGCTCGTCCAGCCGCAGCAGCCGCGCCCGGAAGAGCGGCCCGCGCGCGAGGTCGAAGGGGCGCCGCGCGTGCTCGGCCATCAGGCGTCGCGCCTCGTCCGCGCGCGCCGCGGCGGGAAGGCCGCCCAGGTCGTCGACGGGGAGCGGAACGGCGGCGTGCGGGAGCACCACCTGCAGGGGGAGCCCCTCCACCCCCAGGAGAACGGTGCGCAGCGCCTCGTGCCGGCGGACGATCTCGTCCAGCGTGCGGCGCAGCGCGTCGGTGTCGAGCGAGCCGGAGAGCGAGAAGGCGACGGGGACGTTGTAGACCGGGAGCCCGGGCATCATCTGGTCCATGAACCAGAGCCGCTGCTGCGCGAACGACTGCGAGAACACCGCCGCGCCGCCGGCCTCCAGCTCCGCCAGCAGCGCCGCATTCCCCGCCTCCCGCCCATCCGCCTCCTCGGACCCGGGAGACGTCATCGCCACGTCGGACGCAGTTCCCCCCAATTCAGCCTGATCCTCCGTATCGCTCGCGCCCGTCGCGTCCGCCGCTGCGTCCGCTCCCGCCGCCTCCGCCACCGCGGGTGACGCGCCGCCGCGGCGGGCGAGCGCGGCATCCACCCGCGAGGCGAGCTCGCCGAGCGTGGGCGCGTCGAGCACGTCTGAGACGGCGAGCTGCACGCCGAGCGCACGGCGCACGCGCGAGATCACCTGCGTGGCGACCAGCGAGTGGCCGCCGAGCTCGAAGAAGTCGTCGTCGCGGGAGACGGCGGCGACGTTCAGCAGCTCGGACCACATCCGCGCCAGCAGCCGCTCCGCCGCGGTGCGCGGTGGGGCGCCGGGGCTCGTCGTCGACGGCGTGGCGGCGGCGGGTGCGGAGGGCGGCGATGCCGGCGCGGGGGCAAGCGAGGCACGCTCCGCGGGCGTCAGCAGCTCGGCGGCCTGGTGCGGCGCGTGGGGATCGGCGGCGACGGCGGCGAGGGCGCGGCGATAGGCGGCGGAGAGCGTGGCGGCGTCCGCGGCGGAGACGGCGGACGAGTCGTACTCCAGGTGCAGCCGCACGCGGCCGGTGTACGCGTCGACGACGAAGCTCACCGCGAGCGCCATCTCCGTCTCCTGCTCGAAGCGCTCGGCGCGCACCTCCACCCCAGGCGCGTCGGCGAGCGCCTGGTAGACGTGGAAGTGCACGAAGTTGAAGAGCGAATCCAACAGCCGCTGCCGCCCCGCCAGCCGCTGCGCCTCGGCGAAGGGGAAGCGGCGGTGCGGCAGCGCGCGCTGCTCGGCGTGCAGGGCGGCGCGCGCCAGCTCGGCCCAGCTCCCGCCACCCACCGCGACCCGCAGCGGCAGGGTGTTGAGGAAGAGCCCCACGATGCGGTCGCCGCCCTCGGCCTCGGGGCGGCCGTTCGCCACCACGCCGGTGAGTACCTCGTCGCGCCCGGAGACGAGCGCCAGCACGCGCAGGTGCACGGCCAGCAGCACGCTCTTCAGCGGCACCCCCGCCGCCTCGGCTGCGCGCCGCAGCGCCGCCGACTCGTCGTCCGCGGTCTCGGTGACGACGCTGGCGGCGCCGTGCTGGCCGGCGGGGCGAACGGCGTCCGGCGAGCGGGGGATGCGGGTGGGTTCGGCGTGGTCCAGCGCGCGCGCCCAGAACGCCCGCGTCTCGGCCGAGGCGAGCGCCGCGCGCTCCAGCGCCACGAAGTCGCGGAACGCCAGTGGCGGCGCCTCGTACGCGGGCTCCGGCGCGCCCTGCAGGAACGCCGCGTAGGCGCGGAAGATCTCCGTGAGCAGCGTGGCCACGCTCCAGCCGTCGAGGATGGCGTGGTGCGCCGTCAGGGTGAAGCGGACGCGCCCCTCGTCCAGCCGGTGCGCGTGGAAGCGCGCGAGCGGCGCCACCGTCCAGTCGAACAGCCGCTCCGTGTCGGCCGCCGACCACTCCCCGAGCGCGCGCCGCTGCTCATCCTCCCCCAGCGCGCGCAGGTCGGTGACGGCGAGGGGGACCTCGGCGCCGGCGAAGACGAGCTGCAGCGGCTCGGGGTCGGCGCCGGCGTCGAAGGCGGTGCGCAGGACGGGGTGGCGGCGCGACACCAGGCGCACCGCCCGCCGCAGCGCGTCCTCGCTCCACGCGGCGCGCACGGCCCAGGAGAACGAGTCGAGATAGAACCTCGCCTGGCGCCGTGAGTCCGAGTGGTAGAGCATCGCGAGCTGCAGCCGCGTGAGCGGATACGCATCCTCCACCCCCGCCGGGAGCGCCGCCCGCACCTCCGCCGGGACGAGGGAGAACGGCTCGCTGGACGCGGCCTCCGCGGCGGAGGCCGCCCGGTCCGCGGACGCGCCGGTAGACGGGTCGCCGTCCGCCAGCGCGCGGATGGTCTGCGCCTGGAAGAGGCGGGGGATGGAGAGCGCCACGCCGCGCGCCCGGGCGCCGGAGACCACGCGCACCGCGCGCATGCTGTCGCCGCCGAGCGCGAAGTAGTCGTCGTCGATCCCCACGCGCTCCACGCCCAGCACCTCGCTCCAGACCTCGGCGAGCGCGGCCTCGGCGGGGGTGCGCGGCGGGGCGTAGGCGTCGCCGGGGGCCGGGGCGTCGGGCGCGGGGAGGGCAGCGCGGTCGAGCTTGCCGTGCGCGGTGAGCGGGAG
>DASYJZ010000354.1:0-6164 GCA_035995965.1 Longimicrobium sp.
GTCGCCCGCGGGTCGGGCTCGGGGAGGACGGCCAGCCGCACGGTGAACCGCTCCCGCCGCCCCGTTCCGTCCTCGTCATGGCCGCGGGCGTTGTCACCGGTGTCGGCGATGTACAGGCACGGGCCCGCGCCGTCCTGGCAGCGCCCCGCGGCGATGTCTTCCCAGTCGCGGTTGGTGGCGCCCCGCACCCGCACCCGGCCGAGCTGCCGCCCGTCGAGGGCGACCGGGAAGATGTCGGAGGAGTGCCCCGAGTCGTTGTGCGTCCAGTAGATGCCACGCCGGATGCGGCTCTCCGCCACGCCGCTGCTCTCCTCCAAGCCGTCGGTGAGCGTGCGCCCCTTCTCCATCACCTCGCACTGCGCCGCCGCGGCGCCGGCCGACGCCTGTACCCGCCCGGTGCGTGCCGGCGCGTCGTCTACGCGGCAGCCGGCGACCGCCAGCAGTGCGGCGAGCGCCAACCCCGGGCGAATCATCGGTCCCTCATGAGCTGAGTCTTTCGTTGGACGACTGGTTGTTCACGATGCCTCGATTGTGTTGTCTCACGCAGAGGACGCGGAGAACGGAGAGCCGCGGAAACAGTCCAGGGCTGCGTCGCTTTTCTCCGCGGCTCTGCGTGAGATCCCTTTTCCGTATCAGCCGGTGATGATCGCCACCCGCCCCGGCTCCGGCGGCGGCAGCGCGGGGTCGCGCGGCGCCCTGTCGGGGCGGCGGTAGTAGGTCCCGTCGGAGCCCAGCTCCCAGGCGCGCGGATGCGCGAGCTGCTCCTCGAGGATGGCATCGAGCCGGACGCGGTGCTCGGGGTCGCGCACGGGGGTCGCCACCTCCACCCGCCGGCTCAGGTTGCGCGTACGCCAGTCCGCCGACCCGATGTAGTACTCCGGATCGCCGCCGTTGGCGAAGCGGAAGATGCGCGCGTGCTCCAGGTAGCGCCCCAGCACGCTCACCACCCGGATGTTCTCCGAGAGCCCGGCCACCCCCGGCCGCAGCGCGCAGAGGCTGCGCACGATCAGGTCCACCTTCACCCCCGCCTCGCTCGCCCGGTAGAGCGCCGCGATCAGGTCGCGGTCGGCCAGGCCGTTGACCTTGGCCACCAGGTGCCCGCCACGCCCCGCGCGCACGTGCTCCGCCTCGCGGTCGATCATCTCCACGAAGCGGCCGCGCATCCCCTCGGGCGCCACCAGGAGCAGGCGGTGGCGCGGCTCGGCGCCGGCCCCGGTGAGGGCGTTGAAGAGCTCGGCCACCTCGTCGGTGATCCCCGGGTCCGCCGTGAGCAGCCCCAGGTCGGTGTACGCCGCGGCCGTGGTCGCGTTCAGGTTGCCGGTGCCCACGTAGGCGTACCGCCGCACCCCGCCGGGCTCGCGGCGCACCACCAGCGCCACCTTGGCGTGCACCTTGAGCCCCGGCATCCCGTACACCACGTGGATCCCGGCGGTGCGCAGGTAGCGCGCCCACTCGATGTTGCGCTCCTCGTCGAAGCGCGCCGTGAGCTCCACCAGCGCCACCACCTGCTTGCCCCCCGAGCTGGCGCGGCGCAGCGCCTCGACGATGCGCGAGCGGCGGTTGGTGCGGTAGAGCGCGAGCTTCACCGCCACCACGTCGGGGTCCTCGGCGGCCTCCACCACGAATCGCTCTACCGTGGCCTCGAAGGAGTCGCGCGGGAACTCCACCAGCAGCTCGCGCCGCCGCAGCACCTCCACCATCGGCACCGTGGGGTCCAGCGGCGCGCGCGGCTCCTCCGGCGGCCAGTGCCCGCCCTCGATCTCCAGCGACGCCAGCTCGCGCAGGCCGCGCAGGTCGATCAGCCCCTCCACCTCGTACACGTCCTCGTCGCCCAGCGGCCACGCCTGCTCGGGGGTGTCGTGGCGCAGCTCGCGCAGCAGCAGCGCGCGCAGCCGCGGCACCATCGAGTCCTCCACCTCCACGCGCACCACCGGGCGGGAGCGGCGGCGGCGCACCTCCTCCTCCACCGCCTCCAGCAGGTCCACCACGCGGGTGTCGTCCAGCAGCAGCTCGGCGCTGCGGGTCACGCGGAAGGTGGAGGCCGCGTCGACCTCCATCCCCGGGTAGAGCCGGTGCAGGTTGTCGACGATCACCGTCTCCAGCGTGGCGAAGCGGCCCCCCTCAGGGAGCGGGATGAAGCGCGGCAGCCCGTCGGGGAGCTCCACCACGCCCAGCCGCTCGCCCCCGGTCAGCGGCTCGCGCAGCAGCGCCACCAGCGCCGGCCGCTGGTTGCGGATGTGGGGGAAGGGGTGCCCGGGGCCCGCCGCCAGCGGGGTGAGCAGCGCGTGCACCTCGGCGTCGTAGTACTCGCGCAGCCGGGCGCGCTCCTCGGCGTCCAGCCCGCTCCGGCGCACCACCTCCACCCCGTGCTCGCGCAACTCCGGCAGGAGCCCGTCGAAGAGCAGCCGGTACGCCGCGTCGGCCAGACGCCGCGCGCGCGTGCCGACGGCGTCGAGCTGCTCGCGCGGCGTCACCCCGTCCAGCGAGAGCCTGGTGCTCCCCTGCACCACCTCGCGCTTGTAGCCGGCCACCCGCACGCGGAAGAACTCGTCCAGGTTGCCGCCGAAGATGGAGAGGAAGCGCACCCGCTCCAGCAGCGGCACCTCGGGGTCGGCGGCGAGCTCCAGCACGCGCCGGTTGAAGGCCAGCACGCTCAGCTCGGGGTTCAGCAGCGTCCCCGGCGGCAGCGCCTCGGGGGGGATGGCGGAGGGCGGCGCGGGGAGGGCGGGGGCGGCGCGCAGCACGTCGCGCGCGAGGTCGTCGCTCTCGTCCCACGCGGGGCTCAGGGGATGGACGGGGATGTCGGAGCGGGCGAGCACGTGCAGCGCGGCGAGCGTGGCGTCGTCGCGCAGCGAGGGCGAGCCCGCGGCCCGGATCAGCTCGTCGATGGGGAGGTGCAGCACCCCCGCGGCGTCGGCGGCGACCTCCGCGTCTTCCGAGAGCCAGACCTCGGTCGCGGGCTGGCGGGTGGAGCCGGGGCCGGTGCCCATGAAGCGGACCCGCCCCTCCGCCCCCAGGCGGCTGCGCAGGATGCGCCGGGCCGCGTCCACCCCCGTCCCCGGACCGCTGGGCACCTCCAGCGCGTCTTCACGGCGGAGCAGCGCCACTCGGCCGCCGCGGTAGGAGACCACGGCCACCCGGCGCGCGGAGCGGACGGCCTCCTCCAGCCAGTCGACCTCCGTCTCCTCCAGGCCGCGTGCCCACCGGCGCAGCGGGTCGCCCGTGAGCAGGGTGAGCCCCAGTTCGCGCTCCAGCGCCCGGGCCGCCGCGCGGGCGGCGGCGGTGTCTGCGGGGAGGCGCACCTCCACCTCGAAGAGCTCGGCCGAGACGTCGCGGTCGCGCACCATCCGCTCGTCGCAGGCCACCTCCACCGGCAGCGCCCGCCCGGCCGACGCCAGCACGGCCGCCCGCAGGCGGCGGCGCGTCTCCACCTCCAGCCAGGGGTGCAGGCGCGCGGGGTCCACCAGCGCGCGCAGCAGCGCGCCGGCCTCGCCCTCGTCCGCGAAGAGCGCCTCCGGCGTCGCTCCGCGCGCGGAGGCGGCGGCGCTGGCGGGGCGGCCCCGCTTCCAGTCGCGTACCTCCACCGCCAGCGTCAGCTCGCCCGTGGCGTGGAAGCGCACCCCGGCGGTGGCCCCGCGGCGGCGCAGGTCCAGCTCCGGGGTGTCGTAGTAGACGTCGCGGAAGATTTCGGTCGATTCGTCGCCGTCCGCGGCCGCGCCGGGAAGCGGTCCATGGGCGACGCGCTCCAGCGTCTCGCGGTCGGGCGCGGAGAAGCGCACGACCAGCTCGCCGCCGGGCTCCGGGATCGCCCCCTCCGGCCGGTCGCCCGCGCGCGTCATCCCCCGCTCAGAAGGGGAGGCCGAAGGAGAAGTTGACGGTGCTCTCCTCGCCCTTCGCGTAGTACGCCGACACCGCCCGCGAGCGATCGAGGAAGGTGAAGAAGAGGCCGCCGCCCACCGCGGTGTGCCAACCCCCCGGCGAGGCGCCCCGGTACCAGACCCGCCCCGCGTCCGCCAGCCCGAAGGCGCCCAGCTCGCCGTGCACCACCAGCTTGGCGCGCGCCAGCACCTGCCGCAGCTCCGCGTTCCCGTACGCCGACGCGTCGCCCGCGAAGCGCTCGGAGGCGTGGCCGCGCAGCGTGTGCGAGCCGCCCAGGTAGGCGGCGTACTGGAAGGGGAAGCCGCCCCACACCCGCTGCCCGCCGCCGCGCAGCGCCAGCGTGGGCCCGTCGGCGAAGGGGGAGAGGTACGCGGTGCCCACCGCGCGCGCGCCGCCGAACGCCGAGGCGTCGTGCGCGGTGAGCGGGAAGCCGCTGCCGAACGCGCGCAGCGTCCACCCCGCGCGGTGGTAGGCGGTGGAGTCGGCGCGGTCCAGCACCACCCCGGCGCGCGCGCCGGCGCCCAGCCAGTCCTTCGCGCCCCGCGGGTGGTCGTCGCCCGAGGGGGCGCCGGCGACCGGCTCGGCCTCGGAGTAGCGTCCGGTGACGCCGCCCACCAGCCAGGCCCCGTGCCCGATCCCGTGCCAGCGCTCCAGGTCGCCCAGGAGCTGCCGCTCGAACACGGTGAAGTGGTCGTGCTGGAAGCTCCCCGCCACGCTGCCGTTGCCGAAGCCGAAGAAGCGCGACGCCTCCATCTCCGACGCGCGCGCCAGCACCGCGGTGTGGTCCTGCGGCCGCCCCACGGGGCGGAAGTCGCCCCGGTACTCCGCTGCGAAGCGCCCGTGCTGCACCAGCCACATGAAGCGGAACTCCTGCTCCACCGCGTGCGGCTCGCGGCGGAAGCCGTAGCGCTTCCACGCCGGGCCCACCGCCACGTAGGGCCCGGTGCCCGCGTGGTGCCAGCCGACGGAGGGTGCGAAGGCGGTGGCCGCGTACCCCCAGTCGCGCGCGGGGAGCTTGCCGCCCCCCGGGGTCCACTTCACCGTCTTCCACGCCCGCTCGTCCACCCGGGTGCGCGGGCGTCGGGTGTAGCGGTTGCTCCCGGCGTCGTCGTAGAAGGCGGTGCGGTGCCCCGAGCGCCCCTCGTCGCGCAGGTCGTCGTCGCCCGCCCCGCCGATCACCCGCACGATCACCTGCTCGGGCCCGGAGCCGAAGACGCGCGCCCGGTCGCCGCCGCCGTGCAGGTACACCCGCACCTCGCGCGACTCCACCCAGCTCAGCTCGCGGCGGTAGAGGGGCGCCCCGCCGTCGGCCGGGGAGAGGGTCACGCGCACGTTGCCGCCCGGCAGCCGCTCGACCTCGGCCACCTCGGCCCGGTCCGTCCCGTGCGCCTCGACCTCGCGCGCGACCACGCGGTAGAAGTCGCCCGAGACCCGCGCCAGGTCGTCGCGCCGCGCGCGCAGCACCTCGGCCAGGTGCACCCCCTCGCGCGTGCGCCATTCCGGCGGGAGCGCGGCGACCGCCGAGTCGATCTCCGCGTCGCCGATCCGCGCCTGCACGCTCCGGGTGACGGAGTCCCACGCGGCGCGGTCGATGCCGCCCAGCAGCCGGTGGTCGAGCGGCGCGGCGTCCAGCAGCAGCCCCAGCAGCTCGATGCGGCCGCGGTAGCGCACGGCGTTGCGGATGACGCCGTGGGCCAGGTTGGGGAGGAGCCCGTCGTAGTCCGAGAAGGCGTAGTCGCGGTCGCGCGGGAACACCCGCCAGAGGTGACCGCCATCGCGGGGGAAGCGCATCCATTCGTACTGCCCGCCGTGCCGGTCCCAGTCGCCCAGCAGGAAGTCCACCAGGCGCACGGCCAGGTAGCCGCGGTCGTCCAGCCGCTCGCCGGGGCCGCTCTCGAGCGCGGCCAGCATGCTGTCGGTCTCCACCAGGCGGTCCGCCCCGGCGGCGCGGGCCGCCACCGACGGACGCTCCTCCAGCGTCCCCAGCATCCCCGCGAACTGGCGGCGGAACTCGCCCAGGCGCGGGTCGTCGGGCATCATGAAGAGCCGCTCGGTGGTGTGCGGCAGCCCCGCCGCGGCCTCCACGCCGTGCGCGGCCACGCCCGCGGCGGGAACCAGCGACGAGATCTGGTCCTGCACCACCTCCGAGACCACGGTGCCGCGCAGGTCGTGGCGGATCGCCTGCGTCTGGTCCTTGTCCACCGAGCGGAAGGCGAACTCGCGCCCGTCGCCGGCGCGGAAGCGCAGCGAGTGCGTCTGCAGCCCGCCGCCGAGCCGCGTGGGGG
>DASYJZ010000355.1:0-3659 GCA_035995965.1 Longimicrobium sp.
CAGGCCGTGGTGCACCAGCAGCAGGTCCGCGCCCCAGGTGACGGCCGCCTCCACCGTGGCCTGCGCCGCGTCTACCGCGCATGCCACGCGACCGATCTCGCGCGGGGAGTCGACCTGCAGCCCATTCAGCGCACCGCTCCAGTCAGGGACCTCAGCGATGCGCAGATAGACGTCCAGATACTCCCGGAGCTCGCTCAGCCGCATGGTGGACAAAGGGTAGACGTGTTCCCACAAACAGGTGGATAACTCCGGTGGATAACCCGCCGGTCCGGCTGTGGAAAACACCCAACACGCTCAGCCGCAAAGGCTTGTATGAAACTGGACGCGTTGTGGAAAACTAACTCGGTGAGTGTGGACTTTCCGTGCTCGTGGAGGCGGGAAGAGCGCGTTGCGCCTCGTCTCCGACCATCTGCACCTGTCCATTGAATCGGCATCCCTCCTCCAGCACCAGGTGCTGCGCGCGCGCGGAGATCTGCCCCTCGATCTGCGCCGTCGCCTGCAGCTCCAGCCGGCTCTCGGCGGTCAGCGTGCCGCGGACCCGGCCTCCGACCACGGCGTCCTGGGTGAACACGTCGCCGATCACCTCGCCCTCCTTGCCGATCACCACCGCCTTCCCGGCGCGGACCGTGCCTTCGATGGTCCCTTCCACGCGCACCGTTCCCTCGGTAACCAGGTCGCCCTTGATGCGCATCCCGGGGCCGATGATCGACATCGAGCTCTCGTTCGCCCGCGGAGGGCCGGCCTTTCCTTTTTCCACCGTCTCCTTCTTTCCGCCGAAGATCGCCATCGCTCGTCTCTTCCTCTACGTCCGCGCGGATCGGGTGGGCCGCGGGAGCTTGAACTGCGGTCGGCCGCGTGCCGGCCTCCCGCGCGGGCGCCTACCGGTGCGCCACGAACCGCCGCGGGTCCAGCGCCTGGCCGTTGCGGCGGATCTCGAAGTGCAGGTGGGGCGCGGTGCTCACGCCGGTGCTCCCGCTCAGCGCGATCACCTGCTCCGCGCGCACGTGCTCGCGCGGGTGCACCAGCAGGCGCGAGGCGTGGCCGTACACGCTCTCATACCCTCCGCCGTGCCCGATCACCACGAACCGCCCGTACACGGGGTCGTCCCCCGCCTCCAGCACCGTCCCCGCGCCCGTGGCCAGGATCCGCGACCCGGAGGCGACGGCGATGTCCAGCCCGGGATGGCCGCCCGGCGCGACGGTGGGCTCGCGCGTCACGAAGGCGATGTCGGCAAGCGGCCACGCATGCGGCAGCCCGGCGCGCGGCCCGTCCTTGGCCGCGGTGTCCGGGGTGGTCGCGTCGGTCGCGGTGGTGTCACGCGTGCCGGCGGAGTCGCCGGAGGTGCGGGCGCCGACCGCGCGGGCGCGCGCCTGGATGCTGTCGGCGGAGGGGAGGTCGCCCTTCAGCAGCACCTTGATCTGGTCGTAGGTCGCCTGCATGCGCGCCACCGTGCGCGCGAGCCGCTCGCGCTCCTGGCGCTCCTGCTGCAGCGACGCCACCTCGCGCTGCAGCATCGGCACGCGCCCGGCCTGCGCCGCCAGCCAGAACCAGCTCGCCGCCATCAGGAAGAGCGCGACCGCCAGCGCCCCGCCCCCGTACAGCGCCAGCCGCAGCTTGCGGTACGAGATCTCGTACGAGCGGGTGCTCAGGTCGCCCGACCCGCCGTGGGGGACGACCACGAAGGTCATCCTCCGCTCGTCACGCGGCACGGGCCACCTCCGCGTCCGTCGGCGCGCGCCTCTGCCGGACGGCGATCGGCTTCACGCCCGCTCTTCCTCGGGGCCCAGGATCAGCTCCAGCACCCGGTCGAAGTCGTCGGCGTTGTAGAAGGGAATCTCGATCCGGCCGGCCTTGCCGCTGGTGACGCGGATGCGCGCGGCGGTGCCCAGGGCGCGCTGCAGCTCGGCCTCCAGATGCCGCACGTGCGGGTCGTCCACCGCCTGCCGCACCCCGGCAACGGTGGAGCGATCGGCCGGCCCGCCCGCGGCGGAGCGGAGCTGCCGGACGCGCTCCTCCACCGTGCGCACGCTCATCCCCGCGTCCACCGCCTGGCGTGCCAGGTCGGCCATCTCCCGCTCGTCGTCCAGCCCCAGCAGCGCGCGGGCGTGGCCCATGGAGAGCTGCCCCTCGTTCACCATCCGCTGCACGGACGCCGGAAGCCCGAGGAGGCGCAGCAGGTTGGCCACCGTGGAGCGCTCGCGCCCCACGCTGTCGGCCACCTCGGCCTGCGTGTAGCCGAACTCGTCGATGAGCTGCTTGTACGCCGCCGCCTCTTCCATGGCCGAGAGGCCGGCGCGCTGCACGTTCTCGACGATGGCCAGCACCAGCATGGCGCGGTCGTCGATCTCGCGCACCACCACCGGCACCTGGCTCCACCCCAGCCGGCGCACCGCGCGCCAGCGCCGCTCGCCGGCGATCAGCTCCCAGTCGGCGCCGTCGGGGGTGCTCTCGCCGCGGGGGCGCACCACCAGCGGCTGCAGCAGCCCGTTCTTGCGGATCGACTCCTCGAGCTCGGCGAGCTGTTCGGCCGAGAACTCGCGGCGCGGCTGGAACGGGTTGGCGGCGATGCGGCTGGTGGGGACCTCGCGCACCCCCTGGCCGGTCGCGATCGCCTGCTGCGTCTCGGCGGAGAAGTCGCCGAGGAGCGCGGTGAGTCCCTTCCCCAGCCGCGGCTTGCGCGTCGCCACCGGCTACTCCCCCCCGGCCGCCGCCGCGGGGGCGGCCTCGGCGTCGGGCTTCCGCTTCACCCGCTTGGCGATCACCTCCTTGGCGAGCGAGAGGTAGCTCTTCGCGCCCACCGAAAGGATGTCGTAGAGCACGATCGGCTTGCCGAAGCTGGGCGCCTCGGCGATGCGCACGTTGCGGGGGATGGTGGTGCGGTACACCTTCGGCCCGAAGTACTCCTTCGCCTCCTCCGCCACCTGCCGCGAGAGGTTCAGGCGGCCGTCGTACATCGTCAGCAGCACCCCCTCGATCTGGAGCGCCGGGTTCAGGTTCTTCTGGACGATGGTGACGGTGTTCAGGAGCTGCGACAAACCCTCCAGCGCGTAGAACTCGCACTGGATGGGGATGAGCACCGAGTCGGACGCGGCCAGCGTGTTGAGGGTGAGCAGCCCGAGCGACGGGGGACAGTCGATCAGGATGAAGTCGTAGCTGTCGCGCACCGCCTCCACGGCGCGGCGGAGGATGATCTCGCGCCCGCGGCGGTTCACCAGCTCCACCTCGGCGCCCACCAGGTCGCGCGTGGCGGGGACCACGTCCAGGTAGGGGAAGTGGACCTGCCGCACGATCACCTCTTCGATCGGGGTCTCCTCCAGCAGCACGTCGTAGATCGACTTCTCGACCTCGTCCTTGTCGATGCCGAGGCCGCTGGTGGCGTTCCCCTGGGGGTCGGTGTCGATGACCAGCGTCCGTTTCTCGGCGACCGCCAGGCAGGCGCCGAGGTTGATGGCCGTGGTGGTCTTGCCGACGCCGCCCTTCTGGTTCGCGATGGCGATGATGCGCGACACGCCGTCTCTCTACGCGTGGGTGGGGAAGGAGAGTCCGGTGAATCTACAGGGGCCGTCGCGCCACGTCCAGAAACGGCCGGTGAAATGTTCCACGTGGAACACTACGGCAGGGGACAGGGGACAGGTTACAGGGGACAGCAAGCAGGCGAG
>DASYJZ010000356.1:0-9103 GCA_035995965.1 Longimicrobium sp.
GGTCGTTCACTCCTGACAGGTTTCGCGCGGGGCTCCCGCCGCACCGAGAAGCGCCACCGTCCGTGCCCGACATCGCGGTAGACCTCGGCACCGCCAACACCTTGATCCAGGTGAAGGGCCAGGGCATCGTCCTCAACGAGCCCTCGGTGGTGGCCGTGGAGCGCCGCACCGGCAAGGTGCGCGCGATCGGTCTCGAGGCCAAGCGCATGCTGGGGCGCACCCCGGAGGGCATCCAGGCCGTGCGCCCCATGCGCGACGGCGTGATCGCCGACGTGGACATGGCGGAGCTGATGCTGCGCCACTACCTGGCGATGGTCCTTCCCAAGCGCCTCTTCCGCATCAAGCCGCGCGTGGTGATCGGCGTGCCGTCGGGGATCACCGAGATGGAGCGGCGCGCCGTCCGTTCGGGCGTGATGGCCGCCGGCGCCAAGGAGGTGTGGCTGATCTCCGAGCCGATGGCCGCCGCGATCGGGGTGGGCCTGCCGGTGGTGTCGCCACGCGGCAGCATGGTGGTGAACATCGGCGGCGGGACCACGGAGATCGGGGTGATCGCGCTGAGCGGGATCGTGGCCGACGCGTCGATTCGCGTAGGCGGGTGGGAGTTCGACGAGGCGATCATGGCCTTCGTCCGCAAGAGCTACAACCTGCTGATCGGCGAGGCCACGGCCGAGGGGGTGAAGATCCAGATCGGCTCCGCGCATCCCACGGGGCAGGAGCGCGAGATGGACGTGAACGGCCGCGACCTGGTGAGCGGCATCCCCAAGACGGTGCGGCTGTACTCCGAGGAGATCCGCGAGGCGATCCAGGAGCCGGTGCACGCCATCGTGAGTGCCGTACGCCGCGCCCTGGAGATCACGCCGCCCGAGCTCTCCGCCGACATCGTGGACGAGGGGATCGTGATGACGGGCGGCGGCGCGCTGCTCAAGGGCCTCGACCAGCTCCTGGCCGAGGAGACCGGCCTCCCGATCCACGTCGACGCCGAGCCGCTGTCGTGCGTCGTCCGGGGCGCGGGGATGGTGCTGGACGATTGGGAGAAGTACGCCGGGGTGCTGGCGAGATAGTGCCAGGCGGGAAGTGCCAAGTGCCAAGTGCTGGTCCCGCGCGAGACCCCCAATGACGTCATCCTGAAGTCGCCGCCGCGCCTTGAGCCGCGCTCGCGCCGACGCGTGGCGGCGACTGAAGGATCCATAGCCGCCGCAGCGACAGCCTCCAGGTACCGCACGCTGCCGGATGCCGCCTCGCCTGCTCCGCCGATCCCCTCCGCAGTCTTCCCGTCCACACGGCTTCCGAGAGACGCGTCCGTGGAACACCTCAAGTCGCTGATCCGAGCGGTTCCCGATTTCCCCGTCGCCGGAATCCTCTTCCGCGACGTGACGCCGCTGCTCGGCGATGCCGCCGGGCTGCGCGAGGTGGTGGCGCACTTTGCCGATCGCTACCGGGGCGCGGGGATCGACGCGGTGGCGGGGATCGAGTCGCGGGGATTCATCTTCGGCGCCCCCCTGGCGATCGAGCTCGGCGTCGGCTTCGTCCCCATCCGCAAGATCGGGAAGCTTCCGGCGGACAAGATCCACCGTGAGTACGCGCTGGAGTACGGCACCGCCACGCTGGAGGTGCACGTCGACGCGGTCCAGCCCGGGAAGCGTGTGTTGCTGATCGACGACCTGCTCGCCACCGGGGGCACGGCCGGCGCCAGCGCTGCTTTGCTCGAGGCGCTCGGCGCCGAGGTCGTCTCCGTAGCGTTCCTGATCGAGCTGACCTTCCTCGACGGACGCGCGGCACTCGCTGGGCACGACGTGTATTCCATCCTGCAGTACTGACAAGACCGAGACTTTATCTGTTTCCGTCAGGTCCACGGCAGGCGGCTGCGCTCGTCCCAGTACGCCTCCGGATCCCAGGCCAGCGTGCCGAGCCTTTCGCACGCCTCCGCATCGAGCGCCACCGCGGGCGCCGCGGCGTTCGACCGGAGATGGGCGACGGTGGCCGCGCCGCTCAGCACCACGTCGGCCCACGGCTGCGCGAGCGCCGCGGCGAGGGCGAGCGCGTCGATCGTCGTGCCCAGTCGATCGGCCTCGGCGCGGAGAACCGCCAAGTCAGTCGAATGCGCCGCAGACGTGTTGCGGCTGGTGAGCCGGCCGTTCGCGAGCGCCTCCTTCACGATCACGCCCATCCCCGCTTCCTGCGCTTCCTGCAGCGCGGATCCCGCCGACGGCTCCAACACGTTCCAGGTCGCCTGGACCGCGTCGAAGAGACGCACCCCGTCGATGTGGATCTCCATCGTCCGGCGCAGCGTGTCGGCCTGCCGCGCGCCGGTGAGCGAGAGGCCGATGCGGAGCCCATCCTCCTTTAGCCGCGCGAGGCCGGCGATCACGCCCCCGTTCGCGAGCACGCCGGTCTCCAGCGTGGCGGAGTGGATCTGGTAGAGGCGGAGATGGCGCCCGAGCAGCGCGAGCGACTCGGCGGATTGGCGGGCGAGCTGCTCCGGGGTGTGCTCCTTCACCTCGTGTACCTCCGCGTCCACGCGCCAGCCGGCGGTGTAGGCGTATCCCCACTTGGAGCCGATCACCATCTCGCCGAGGGGGATGCCGCGCGCCGCCAGCCAGGACGCGACGAACTCCTCCGCGAGCCCGTACGAGCGCGCCGCGTCGACGTAGCGGATCCCCAGCGCCCACGCCGTGTCGAGCACCTCGTGTGCGCGGGCGCGCATGGCGTCTACCGCCGTGCCGCCGGCCAGGTCTTCCGCGTGGCCGAGAACCATGTACCCCGGCCGCCCCAGCGCCGCCATCCCCAGCCCAAGACGTGACACCGCGAGCTCGGTGCCGCCTAGCTCCCGCATCTCGATCCCGCCCGTCATCCGCCGCTGGTCCCCGTGCCGCCCGTGTCACGCAGCTCGACGGTGCGCACGCGGCCGCTCGCCAGGTCGACTACGCGCAGCGCGTGGTTGTTGGTGTCCGCCACGTAGGCGCGGGTGCCGTCGGGCGTCGAGGCGATTCCGCCGGGCTCCCAGAACCGGGCTTCGTCCGGGCCGCCATCCGCGAAACCTGGCTCGCCCTTCCCGGCGAGCGAGCGCACCTCGCGCGTGTACGGGTCGATGGTCTTCACGCGATGGTTATAGGTGTCCGCGACCAGCACCTTCTTCTCCGCCGCCCACCACGCGAGCCCCTGCGCGTGCTCCAGCCGCGCGTCGTCGCCCACCCCGTCGCGGTCGCCGAAGTCGAAGAGCCCCGCCCCCACCAGCGTGCGCACGTCCGCCCCCGGCACGGCGTAGCGCACCGCGGACGACTCCGCGTCGGCGAAGTAGATGCGCGCGCCGTCGGTCGCGAGCGCGCTGGGCTGGGCGAGCGCGGCCATCGCCAGCTCGGCGTCGTGCAACTCCTCCGCGCCGGAGCCGGCGAACGCCTCGGCCATCCCCGCCGACACGTCGATCCGCCAGAGCTGGTGCGGCCCGGCCATCGCGATGTAGAGCCGGGCCTCCTTCCAGAGCACGTCCCAGGGCGAGTTGAGCGGCGTCTCCAGCGCGGGTCCGCCGGCGTAGCGCCGGCGCGCCTGGTCGCCCACGCCGGCCACGGTCGTCACACGGCCTGAGGCGAGGTCGACGGCGCGCACCAGGTGGTTGTGCGTGTCGGCGACGTAGAGCACGCCCTCGGCCGACGTGAGGCCGTGTGGCGAGCGGAAGGCGGCGGACTCCGCGTCGCCGTCCATCCACCCCGCCCGGCCGGAGCCGAACGCGCGCACGACCCGTCCCTCGGCGCCGTCGCCGCCGAGCTCCACCTCCAGCACCCGGTGGTGCCCGGTGTCGGCGACGAAAAGTCGTCCATCGCCACCGACGTGGACCTTGGCGGGGAAGCGGAGCACGCCGGGCGCGGGCGCGATGATGGGCGGCGTGAACGGGATCGCCGCGGCGCCGGTGAGCTTGGCGCTCGCCCGCAGCGCGTCGGCGAAGCGCTGGATCATGGGCGTGAGCTGCTCGGCGGTGACCTCGCCCGGCTGCATCCCCAGCACGTAGCCGTCGGGGGAGACGATGGCGAGCGTGGGCCAGGCGTTCACCGCGTACTCGCGCCAGGTGCGGAACTGCCGGTCGTTGAGCACCGGGTGATGGACGCCGAGGCGGTCGCACGCCCGCGCGATGTTCTGTGTGACCCGTTCGTTCACGAACTTTCCCGAATGCACGCCGGGGACGGTCAGCACGTCGGGGAAGCGGCGCTCCAGCTCCGCCAGCTCGGGGACCATGTGCTGGCAGTTGATGCAGCCGTAGGTCCAGAAGTCGAGCAGCAGGATGCGCCCGCGGAAGTCCGCCAGCGTGAGCTGCCGCCCGCCCGTGTTGATCCACTCCAGCTCCGGCCGGAAGTCCGGCGCGCGTACCGCCATCTCGTGCTTCTCCGCGGGTTCGACTGACGCTCGACGTCTCGCGGGAACTTCGGCCGACCGGGGCGGCGGCGCAACGGCGGCGCTGTCGATGACGAAGCGCCCCTCGCCGGAAGAGCGGCGAGGGGCGCTGATTGCCAGGCTGTTACGACTTCAAGCTGCCTTTGCAGACCGGGTGCGGCGTACCGGACGAGCGGCGGGGGCCGCGCTCTTTCCCTGCGGTTCGGCGGACGGCGGTGTTCTCGTGCGGCCGGCCCCTGCAGCGCCCGCGTCGTCCTCGACGCCGGGCTCGCCGGGCCAGGAGGCGATCGCCTCGCCTATCTCGCGGAAGGTGGCCCCGAGACCGAGTGCGCTCGTGATCATCAGGTCCAGCGACACGCTCGGGGCGCCGTTCTCCATTTTGGAAAAGCGCGACTGGCTCGTCTTGAGCTTCCGTGCAGCCTGTGCCTGCGTGAGTCGGGCGCGCTTCCTCAGGTCACGGAGCAGGAAGCGGAGCGCGAGTGCGATCTCGATGTGATGACTCTCGGCCTGGGTGAGACCGAGCCATTCGGAGACCGTCGCGAACCGGAACCCTGCCGCTTCGAGGCGGGCCTTCTTCTGGGAATCCATGGTCATCCCGCGCTCCTGTCGTAGGTGGCGAGCCTCCGCCGGCACGCGTCGAGAATATGCCGTGGGATCGCCTCCGTCTTCTTCGCGAACACGTCGCACACCAGGACGGCGTCAGGGTCTATGCGGTGGATGATCCGCCACGTAACGGTTTCGTCGTTCACGCGGAGCTCGTGGCAGCGGCGGCCGAGCGACGGCAGTGGACGCGAAGCTGGCAGTCCTAACTTCTCGCCATCCTGCACCGACCGTAGCAGGTCACCTGCTTCCTTGCGCGCAGCGGCGGAGAACGGCGGCGTCTTGATCTCGCCGTAAAGAAAGGCGAGCTCCTTTCTGGCAGGTGCATCATATGTCGGATCTGGCATGTGAGCAAGGTGGCGACGGAGAGCAGGTGAACGGAGTGGACGGCAGAAGGTACATTATGGACGTATTCCTCGCCAGTCTCTTCTCGCCAGTCTCCCGATACCCGTTCGCGGGTAGGATCGATCACCCTCTCTCGTCTCCGCCTTGTCCGCGATCAACGCCAAGGTCCAGCAGCAGCGCGGCGCTGGCGGCGATGCCGAGGCGCTCGAGCGAGTCGAGGTCGGCCGGGGTGAGCACCTCGGAGCCGCGCTCGCCGGCGGCGACCACGGCGCGCAGGCGGTCGCGCATCTCGGCGGGGCGGGCGGCGAGGGCGCGCTCGAACTCCGCCACGGGGTCCATCCCGCCCAGCCGCACCGGCTCGCCGCGCGCCAGGCGGTCCACCACGTCGTCCGCGTCCGAGCACTCGCGCACCAGCGCGGCACCCACCCGCGCCAGCCGCTGCCTACCCGCCTCGACGTCGCCCTCGCCGATGCGGGCGAGCACCTCGCGCAGGCGCAGTCCGTCCACCGCGCCCGCGCGGTCGGCGACCAGGCCCAGCACCAGCCCCAGGAAGCCGGCGCGCGCCCGGTACTCGGGGTTCGGGACCCCCAGCTCCGGCTCGCGGTCGTCCGGGCCCGCCTGCACCAGCTCGGCCAGCACCTCGCGCCCGGCCTCCTCCGCGCCGGGGGCGGCGCTCCGGCGCAGCGGGATCTCGCGGATCATCAGCGCGGCGACGAAGGCCAGGCCGATGAAGGGCAGCCCGGCCACGAACACCGGGTGCAGCGCCGCCGCCAGCGCCTCGCGGATCCCCTCCAGCACCGCGGGCGGGAGGCGGGACATCACCGCCGGGTCCAGCACCGCGCCGGCGTTCATCTCGCCCCCGCCGCCGCCCCCGTGACGCATCATCCCCGCGGCCGCGGCGGGGAGGTGGCGCGGGAGCTCGCGGGCCATCCCCTGCGTCATCACCGTGCCCAGGATCGCGATCCCCGCGCTGGAGCCGATGGAGCGGAAGAGCTGCGTGGTGCTGGTCGCCACCCCCAGGTCCTCGCGGGCGACGGAGTTCTGCACCACCAGCACGAAGGTCTGCATCGACATCCCCAGCCCCATCCCGATCAGCACCATGTCGCGCATCACGGTGGCGCGCGTGGTGTTGCGGTCCATCTGCGCCAGCAGCACGAAGCCGGCGCCGATCAGCGCGATGCCGACCAGCACCGGCACCTTGTAGTGGCCGGTGCGGCTGATGATCTGGCCGTTCACCGCGCTCATGATCACCAGCGAGAGCATCAGCGGGGTGAGCACCGCGCCGGAGCTGGTCACGCTGGTGCCGATCACCCCCTGCACGAACACGGGGATGAAGTAGATGGCGCCGAACATCCCCATCGCCACCGCCATGTTGGCCAGGTTGGCCCAGGTGAAGATGGAGTTCTTCCACAGCCGCAGCGGGATCACCGGCTCCGCGGCGCGCGTCTCGACCCAGACGAAGAGTGCCAGCACCGCCGCGCCGCCGGCGAACATCCCCACGATCTGCGGCGAGCCCCAGGGATAGGTGGTGCCGCCCCAGACCGTCGCCAGCAGCACCGTGGTGAGGCCGATGGTGAGCGTCACGAAGCCCGCGTAGTCGATCGAGTACCGGCGGCGCGTGCGTGGCAGGCGCATGAAGGGGACGACGAACCCGAGCGCGATCAGCCCGACGGGCAGGTTGATGAAGAAGAGCCAGCGCCAGGTGAAGTTGTCGGTGAGGTATCCGCCCACCAGCGGGCCGATCACGGAGGAGAGGCCGAACACCGCGCCCATGTATCCCTGGTAGCGGCCGCGCTCACGCGGGGCGATCAGGTCGCCGATGATGGCCTGCGAGAGCGGCATCATCGTGCCCATCCCCAGCCCCTCCACCACCCGCGCGACGATGAAGGTGCCGAAGGAGTGCGCCGTGGCCGCGATCAGCGACGAGGCCATGAACACCGCGATCCCGCCGACGTAGAACGCCTTGCGCCCGTACAGGTCGCTGAGCTTCCCCACGATCGGCACGATCACGGTGGACGCGAGCAGGGTGGAGACGGCGATCCACGAGTAGTGCGCCATCCCGCCCAGCTCGGCCACGATGCGCGGCATGGCGGGGGCGATGATGGTCTGGCTGACCGCGGCCAGCAGCATCCCCAGCATCAGCCCCACGAACACCGTCTTCACGTTCGTGGGCGGTGGCTCCACCCTGGCGCTTTCGTGCCGCACCGCCCCCCCGGTCCCGACGTCGAGCTCCATCCCCACCCCTCCTGATCCTGCGGCACGAGCCACCCCGGGCCGTACCCGTTCCACCGTCGAGCTCCAGCCCCACGCTCCCGGATTCCGGTCTGCGCGCGAAGCGCGGTCGGCGGTGCAGATGCGGTGCCATCTCCAGACAGAAGGGCGACCTCCGGCGCGTGGTGGCGCACTGGAGAACCTCTCCGTGCGTGCGCCGAATGCGATTGCCGCGAGCTACCGCTCCGGCAAGCTCGGTGCAAACCTTTAGCGCCCTTGTGGGTGGAACTGTCAGCCGCGATCGGCTGGCGCGGCCCCGGCTCACGCTTCAGCTGTCCGGGCGGGTCTCGCCTGTGCCGCGCGGTGCGGTCCGGCCGTCCGCGACGCCGCGGCTGGATCGGGGGTAAACCGGGGCGCCGGGTCCGGCTTACAGCTCCCTTGTCCCGCAAGTGGTCGGGTATTACGGTAGGACATCACCACGCAAAATGTCTGGCCGACCGGGTTCGGATTCGCCACCGCTCCGGCTGGAACCGGTCCCGTTGTCCCCGCTCCTGTTCCCGTGTCTTCTTCGCGCCGTGCTGCCCCGCGGTGGCGCGGCATTCCCACCCCTTTCAGCCAGGAGACGCAGATGCAGAGGGTACCAGGTTCGAGAACGCGAGGCCGGCGTTCGGGATCGCGCGCGAGGCCGCTGGCGCTCGCGGCCGCGCTCCTGCTCGGCGGGTGGCTCCCCGCCGCGGCGCAGACGGGAAGCGTGAGCGGCCGCGTCACCGCCGCCGCCACTGGGCAGCCGCTGGCGGGGGTGCAGGTGGCGGTGGTGGGCACCGGCCTCAGAGCCGTGACGGCGGCGGACGGGCGCTACACCGTGCGCAGCGTGCCCGCGCGGCAGGTGACGCTGCGCGCGCTGCGCCTGGGGCTGGGCGAGCAGGCGCGGAATGTCGTGGTGACCGCCGGCGCTACGGCCACGCTCGACTTCTCCCTGACCGAGACGGCCGTGCAGCTGGCGCCGGTGGTGACCACCGCCACCGGTGAGCAGCGCCGCGTGGAGGTGGGGAACTCGACCACGCGCATAGAGGCCGCCGAGCTGGTGAAGACGGCGCCGATCGCGAACCTGTCGGACCTGCTCACCGCGCGCGCGCCCGGGGTGCAGGTGCTGCCCGGGAACCAGACCGGCGTGGGGGCCCGCGTGCGCATCCGCGGCACCAGCTCGCTCTCGCTCTCCAACGACCCGATCTACGTGATCGACGGCGTGCGGATGCAGAGCTCGTGCGGGTCGTCGAGCATCGGCGTGGGCGGGTCGCTGCCCTGCCGGGTGAACGACATCAACCCCGAGGAGATCGAGAGCCTGGACGTGGTGAAGGGGCCCTCGGCGTCGGCGCTGTACGGCACCGCCGGGGCCAACGGCGTGATCGTGATCCAGACCAAGCGCGGCCGCGCCGGCCGCCCGGTGTGGAACGTCTACGCCGAGCAGGGGGTCGTGGAGGACCACAACCGCTATCCCGCGGCGTTCCGCGCCTGGAGGACGGGGGCCACCGCCTCCACCAACTCCACGCGGTCCAACAACGTG
>DASYJZ010000357.1:0-8082 GCA_035995965.1 Longimicrobium sp.
CCGTCGGCGACGCAGGAGAATGGCCCGAACCCCGTGGACCGATCGGCGGTGAGTCCGGTCGAGCATGGTCCTTCCCAACCGCCGCCGCCGGTGTTGCTGGAGCGAGATCACTTCGTCGCGCATGTCGACGTGGCGCTCCGGGTGGTTTCGCTCGTCGTGGCCGCGGGTCTCACCGGTTTCGCCGGATGGCTGGTGACGCTTGCATGGAGGCTGGTTGCCGATGCGTGGGCGGGCCGGGCACCGATGGATGGATCCTTCATCGGGATCATCCTGTGTCTCGCTGCTTTCCTCCCGATGATCCGCAAGACGTGGCTGACCGCGCGTCGGGGCGTGGAACCCGCGGTCGAGCGTAAGGAGATCGCCGCAATAGAGAGCCGCGCGTTCCTCGAGGCCGTGGAGCGCCACGACCGTCTGCGGATGGATGAACGGCTGGCGGCGGAGGAAGCAGGTGGCGTCGTGAACGCACAGCGCCGCCCCGAAGCCCGGGACCCGCGCCTCGACGAGCCCAGCGACCGCGGCTGACAGCGAGGATTGCCGCACGGATAAGGAAGCGGGAGACCCCGATAATCACCTGTTGGGATCTCCGTCGGTGCCACGTTCCGCAGTCTCGTTCCCCAATCCGCCTCACCGTGGATCGCGGTGACAGAAGAACGCGCACAACCGCGTTCAATGTCACCCTGAGGCCTCGGCCGAAGTCGAGCTCGCGCCGGGACTTGCACGCTGAAGGATCCACGCGGCGGTGCGCGACGCCGCCGCCGGTGAACGCGATTCCATCATCCATCATGCGTGAGACCATCATCCACGAGGCGTTCGCGGCGGTCGTGCTGACGGCGTTCGTCACCTTCGTCGCCACGCAAATCGTGATCGTTCGGCTGCGCGAGCATCGGACGGACCTCCGCCCGGAGCAGCATTTCGGCGAGGGACGCTCATGGGCCTGGCAGCTGAACGTGATGAACCGCGCGAACTACGACGCCGCCGGACGAAAGCGCGTGCGAACGCTGTACCTGCTCCAGGCACTGCTGATGCTCTGCTTCGTGCTCGGCGTCGTCTTCGCCGTGGTCGAGAGTGAGGTGAGACGCCTGGTCGCCGTGGCCCTGATCGCCGGGCCCGTGCGGCTCCTCACGCGCGCGTCGGACGACCAGCGCAAGCTCGGCTTCGGCGGATCCAGGATGAGTATCCGTTGACTCCGTGTGATCGTGATCGGACTCACAGCGCCAGCGTTTGGGCGAACGCGTGCAGCTCGCCGTCATGCCGGGCGAACTCCTGCCGGGCGAGCATCTGCTGGAGCGGCTCGCGCAGGATTCCCCTGTGCGTCCGGGCGAGCGACTCGGACAGCCGCTGCATGGCCGCCAGGTGCCCGGGCACCGGCAGTGCGTCGCGCACCCAGCGCGTGAGGTGCGCCAGCAAGCTCTCCCGGCAGACGCGCTTCAGGTCCGGCGCCGCGGCGAAGGGCGTCGACACGCTCTGGTACAGGTCGCCCAGGAACCCGGCCATCTGGTCTACCTCGTCTTCGCCGGCCGCCAGCGAGAGCACGATGGGGTTGCGCGCGACACCCGCCCCATCGCCCGCGGCGACCTCCTCGTCCCGCGCCTCCGCCACCCCGGCGGCGATCCCCTCCTCATGCAGGAACATCAGCGCCACCAGCGCCCCTAGCTTCCACCCGCCCTCCGCGATCCACATCCGCAGCTCCCCGAACACCCGGATCGGCTCCGTGCGCCGGCACAGCAGCGTAAGCGCGAGCTGCAGGGCGAGGAGCGCTCCCCCCCGGTTGCTGTAGACGCGGAAGATCAGGTCCCGCAGCAACGAGTGCACCAGGAGCAGCGCCACTCCCTCGCCGGTGGAAAGCTGCTCCTGGAACTTGTTCTCCACGTTGGCCATCAGCCGCGACAGCCGCCCCACGTCGCCGATGAGCGGCGCCACGTGCTCGCGGGCGATGGCGCCCAGCTCGCGCATGGCCAGCGCGAGCTCGTACTCGCCGACGCGGGCGTAGGCCGCGATCACCGCCACCAGCCGCGCGTTCCCGTCCTCCGCGCCGGCGGCCTGGGCCTGCAGCCGCTGGAGATGGCGGAAGCAGACCCTGCGGTACGGCTCGCGGCCGCTGGCCACCACGCCCTGGTACAGCGCGCCGATGGCCGCCTGGCGGCGCCGGTCGGGAGAGGCGACCCACTCGTCGACCACCGGCACGACGATGCGCTGGGGGTCCATCTCGCCGATCCGGCCGATGAGCTGCGCGGCCAGGATGCGCAGCGAGGGCGGCTCCGCCCCCTGCTCGCTTTCCGCCAGCGCGCGCAGCCGCGGGAGCACGGCGGTCAGCACGCGCCGGTGCCGGTCCAGCATCACCTCCCACAGCCGCTCGGGCGGGCCGCCGCCGCGGAAGCGGACCACGTCTGCCAGCGTCGCAGCGTCCTTCACCACCTCCGCCTGGCACCGCTTCAGCAGCGACTCGTCGGAGAGCGACGGCCGCGCGTCTCCCGCGTCGCGCGCCGCGCCGCCCTCCGCCGGCGGGAACAGGTGCGCGTCGCGCCGCAGCCACCGCGCCACGTGGCGGTGCAGCCGGTCGAAGTCCAGCCAAGCGATGGGCGGCGCGTCGCGCAGGCACTGCGCCAGCGCCAGCGTGAAGCCGAACGACCACGCCTCCAGGTCGCCGGCCAGGTTGTGGAGGAGCCACTCGCTGGTGTCGCGGAAGCGGCGCAGTGCCTCGTCGGGCGGCAGCGACGGGCGGTTCATGGCCACGAAGAAGTCCACGAACTCCACCAGCAGCCCGGCGAACGCGAAGTGGCCGAGCAACGCGTCGCGGTGCTCGCGCAGCGCAGCCAGCAGCGCCGGGGCCACGTCGCCCCGCGCCTCCAGCTCTCCGAGGCGGTCGGCGAAGTCGCCGGCCACGCGCTCGCGGGAGTGGGGCGCCAGCTCGCGGTGCACGGCCTGGACGGCGGGCGCGCCGCGGAACGGTGCCACCTCGTCCGGCCGCGCGGTGAACACCAGGTACGCGTTCCGCTCGCGCAGGCGGGCGCCGAGCTGCTCCCAGCCGGTACGCTCGGTCCGCTCGAACAGCGCCAGCAGGTCCGGGTTCCCGCGCGAGAACGCGTTGCGGAAGATCAGCACGCGGCCGACGAACTCCGGCTCCTTCAGCACCAGCGAGAAGTCGACCCGCACCCGGCGGTCGAGCGATTCCGCCAGCAGAATGGGCCTGTGGCAGGACCCGCCCTGCCTGAGCCGCCATCCCAGGTAGGTGCCGGCCATGGCCTTGCGCGCCCCGTGGTCGGCGCTCAGCAGCAGGACGCGCCGCTCGCTCAGGTGCAGCAGCAGCGCCTCGCCCTCTTCATCCGCGCCGGCGAAGCGCGCGCGGCTCCCCTGCTCGTCGAGCTCGGGGATCGGCGACGTGTCGGTGATCGAGAAGCTCCTGACGGTCAGGCGCTCCTGGCGGTCGAAGTACTGGTTGACCTGGTGCTGCTGCTCGACGTAGGTGACCTCGTGCGCCTCGATCCTGCGCTGCTGCTCGGCGACGTTGAGCTCGCCCGCCGAGACCTCCCCCTCGAACACCGTCTTCTGCGTCGGGCCGGCCGCGGCGGCGGCGGACGCGGCCGGGGCGGGCGGGGTCTCCGCCTGCGGCTCGTCCGCTGCCGCGGCGGGCTTCTCGTCCCTGGCCGCGGGCTCAGGGTGCTGCGAGGGTTCCGCGGGAGGAGGGATGTCGACGGCAGACCCTCCGCCGCCGGACGCCGCGCGGCCCTCGGGCACGGGCGGGTCGAGCGTGGCGGCCGCGGAGCTCGTGGCGTCGTTCTCCGGCATCGGCCGTCCTCCGCGCTCGGGGGGAAGAGGGGGCGGCGCGAGGCGATCCCGACGGCGCCGCGGTGGAGGTGATGCGCGGTCTTTCGCGTCTCAGGAGAGCAGGCCGCGCAGGTGCCGGGGATCGGCCAGCCGGTTCAGGGTTTCCAGCTGGCTGCCGCCCGGCTGCGGATCCAGGCCGGCGATCCGCTTCTTCACGGTCTCGGCCCAGCCGGCCGCGCCGGAGTCGCCGTCGATGCCGTGGGCGAGCGCAGCGGCGATCAGATGCAGGATGGCGGAGCGCAGCAGCCGCTGCTGGCTGAACCCGTCGATCTCGGCCGTCGCCGCGAGCATCTCGTCCAGGAGCCCGCCGAGCCCCCCAGCCGCGCGCGCCGGCAGCATGACGGGGTGGCCGTTGCCGCGCGGCAAAGCCGTGGAGCCGTCTTCCGCGGCCAGGGGAATGCCCGCAACCAGCGCGAACGCGGCTTCCACCGCGGCGCGCAGCTCGTCGGGACTGGTGATTCCCCTCGCCACGCCTCCCAGGGCCCCGACGAGCGCGTCGACCATCCCGTCCTGCACCTTGCGGTTGCGGCCGGCCGCCTCGAGCCTTTGCACGAGCGCCGCCATGCCCAGCTTCGCCGTGAGCTGGTCCTCGTGGATCCTCTGCTCGCTGGCGTTCTTCTCCTTGGTCACCCGCTCGGTGGCGGCGCTGGTGCCGATCTTCAGGTCCGCCTCGATCTCGGCTTCCGCGATCTTCCGCTCGGCCTCGGCCCGCTTGCGCTCCCGGCTGGTCGCGGCGTCCGGCAGCGATTCCGTCAGCCGCAGCGACAGCAGAGTGATCCCGTAGTCCCGTGCGAACGCGTCGAGCGCGGGGAGGTTGCGGGCGGCCAGCTCCTCCTCCTCCGCCGCGAAGTCGTCCACGACGACGGCCCAGCGCAGCCGCGCCGCGTCGGCGGAGAGCACCGCTCCCACCCGTTCGCGCACCCTGCCGAGCGGATCGGCGTTGCGGGCCACGGCCAGCCTCCGCGCGTCGGACACCACGTAGTCCAGGTCCAGCACCAGCTCGAACGCGTTCACGTGGTCGTTCAGCGGTACGTGCACGCTCCAGTGCAGGTGCCGGGTGCGCGCCGCCTCTACCGCGGAGGCGAAGAGGTGCGCCGGCGTCTTGAACCATCCGCGGGGCTTCGGGGGGTCCGCGCCGGGGGCGAGGATGCTGTGGAACCGCTCTCCCGACTCGCCCACCCTCTCGAACACCACCACCTGGTATCCCTCCAGCGGCTCCGCGGGGTGCTCCTTGAGCAGCCCCTCCTCGAAGGTAAGGTTGTCGGACATGGTCGCCTCCGGCGGCTCGGGGTCAGGTTTCAGGGCGATCCGCGGAACGCGGCGGCGCGGCGCCGGGGGGCGAAGCCACCGCCGGACCGTCCGCCAGCCGGCCGCTCAGGCGCTTCAGCCGGTCGCGCTGCGACTGCATGCGGCGGATGCCTCCGGCCAGCCGGCTCGCCCAGAGGAGACCGGTGGCCCGGGCCCACACGCCGTCCCCGGATTCCGCCAGGCGCGGCCGGAGCGCGGCCAGCGTGGGCGCGGCGTCGCCTTCGCCCGGGCGCCGCAGCTCGTGGTGGAGCTGCAGCCGCGCGGCCAGCGCCGCCTCCAGCTCGTCGGCCACGCGCGCCGCCAGCGCCGGGTAGCCGTCCCGCACCAGCGCCCGCGCGGCCTCGAAGACGGCCTCTCCCGCGGGGTCCTCGCCCTCCACCAGCTCCCGCGTGTCCGCGCAGGCCACCCGCATCCGCTCCAGGCGCTCGGTCAGCTCGCGCGCCTGCGTCACCGTGCACGGCTCCGCGCGCACCAGCGGCTCGGCCTGGCGGCGGCAGACCCCGGCCAGGTACGCGGCCTGGAGGTAGCGGCCCGTTTCCATGCGCTCGCGGGCCAGGCGCAGCAGCCGCGCGGGCACCTCGGTGCAGGGGAGCGCGCGGAGGAAGCAGCTGGCCACCCGCTCGTTCAGCCGCTCCACCCCGGCGGCGGCCGCGGACAGCTCGGCGTCGGCCTCGGCCACCGCCCGGATGGCCGCCAGCACTCCGTGGCCGCGCAGGATCTGGTCGAGCGCCTCGCGCCAGCGCTGCAGGCGGAGCGCGGCGCCGGCCCCGCCGCGGAAGGCGTCGTACTCGCCCGCCAGCGCGGGCGCGTGCCGATGGACGGCCGCCATCGCCGCGGCCAGCGACTCGAAATCGGCCGCCGCCCGCGCGTAGTGCCACTCCAGCAGCCGTCTCACGCGGGTCTCCGACAGGGAGCCGTGCTCGTAGCGCCACACGGCGCGCCGGAGCGCGGTGCCGCCGTCCGCCGCCGGAGTCATCGCGGCCCTCCCGCGCCTGCCGGGAGGCTCGCTCCCGAGAAAACGATGCGGATCTCGATCCGTCGGTTGCGGCGGCTGTCGCCGATGGGCCGGGTGTGGGCATAGCCGTTGGCCGACAGCCGTGCCTCGTCCAGCGGCGGCCGCACGTCGCGGGAGAGGAACTTCAGCACGGCCAGGGCGCGCGCCGTCGACAGCTCCCAGTTGTCGGCCGGGTACTCCGGGCTGGCGAGGGTGACCGTGTCGGTGTGGCCCTCGATCTGGACCTGGTCATACAGCGGCGAGCCTCTCCCGGCGTCGAGCGTCTGGAACACCGCGGCCAGCCGCGTGAGCAGCGCCTGCCCCTGCGGCCGCAGGCCGTACTCGCCGGTGTCGAAGAGCACGCCGTCGCCGAAGCGGATCTGCAGCAGCCCCAGGCTGGCCGTGTCCATCACCTGCCCGGCGCGGATCTCGGGGCCGAACTCGCGGTGGAACTCCTCCGCGAAGCGGGCCTGCTTCTGCCTGGCGATGGCCAGCTCGGCGCCCGCCTGGCTGAAGTCGCGCTCCACGAAGTAGACGAGGAGGAAGAACATCAGCAGCGAGGTCAGCATGTCGATCAGCGCGGGCCAGAAGTTGACCCGGGTGTCGACGGTCGGCGCTGCGAGCGAGATCCTCATCTCCCCCCTCCGCCGGTTACCAGAGCGACAGGACGAGCAGCACCACCACCATCCCCAGCGTCAGCAGCGCCAGCGCGGGCCGGGGGCCGAGGCGGCGCGGCCGGAGCGGCGGGCGCGACGGCCCGGGGGCGGCGGCTTCCGCGAGCGGGCCGGCGGGCGACGCCGCGCGCTCCGCGGCCCACCCACGCGGCGCCTCGCTGCCCTGGGCACGGACGATCCGCTCGATCCCCGCCTGCTGCGCGGCCATCAGCTTACCCAGCTCGGCGATGGCGTCGTCCTGCCGCGCCTGGAAGCTCTTCAGCGCCGGGGCCACCGTGGCGGCGATCTTCACCAGCGCGTCGTTGGCGCCGGCGAGCTGCTTCACCACCGCGGTCAGGCCGCCGGCCGTCTCCTCCGCGGGGCCGCGGGCCGCCTGGCGCGTGAGGGCGCGGACGCTGTCCACGATGGTGGCGAACGCCGTCTCCATCGCCTCCAGCCGCTCCAGGTTCTGCGTGTGGTGCTCGGTGAGGGTGCCGAGCCGCGAAAACGTGTCGCCGAGCTGCAGCGACAGCCGTTCGGCGGGGGTCTCGTCTTCTTCCAGCGGGAGGGTAGCCGGCAGCAGCTCTTCGGTGGTGAAGCGCTCCAGGCGGTCGTAGAAGCCGGCCTGCGCGCGCGCCAGGAGGAAGTTCAGCCCCGAGAGGGAGATGGCGCACGCCAGCCCCACCAGCGTGGTGGCGAACGCGGTCTTCTTGCTGGTGATGATGTTCCCCAGGATCTCCCCGGCATGCACGAAGCTCTGTGCGTCGTGCGCGCCGGCGGCGGGGATCACGGTCATCTCCCGCAGCATCATGCACAGCCCGATAAAGGTGCCCAGCAGCCCCAGCATCATCGACACGTCCACGGCGTAGCCGGGGAGCGCCAGCGACACGCTGGCGCTCTCGCGCAGCACGGTCATCTGCTGCAGGGCGGCCACGTTCGCCTTCGCGCGCGCCTGCTTCATCCGCCCCAGCGCCTCCAGCCGGTCGCCGATCAGGGTGCCGGCGGGAACGTGCTCGCGCAGCACGCGCAGCTCCACCGGCGCCGGCGGCCCCGCCTGCTTCTTCCCCTGCCGGTCGGCGCTCTGCAGCCGCCGCAGCCGCTCGCGCACGTCTTCCAGCGCGCGCGGCTCGCGCCCGCGGTACCGCGCCCGGTGCCAGGCCGCCGCCGTGGCCGCGACGATCCATAGGGCCACGATCACGGCCGTGGTCACCCGTCCCGGCACCGAGTTGCTCTGCCAGAAGAACCCGAGGAGAGTATCCATGACAACCTCCGCTCGCCACGCCGTTGTACCACCCGGCCGCC
>DASYJZ010000358.1:0-12115 GCA_035995965.1 Longimicrobium sp.
AACGCCGCGCTGGAGAAGCACCCCGAGTTCGACGCCGGCGACGACGTGGACGCGCTGATGCGGCGCATCGCCGAGGTGCCGGAGGACATCCGCACCGCGGTGCGCAACAACGGCGGCGGACACAGCAACCACTCGCTCTTCTGGCAGGTCATGGGTCCGCGCGGCGGCGGCGAGCCCTCGGGCGCCGTGGGCGAGGCCATCCAGTCCACCTTCGGCGGCCTCGCGGGGCTCAAGGAGAAGCTGGTGGCGGCGGGGAAGGGGCGCTTCGGCAGCGGGTGGGCGTGGCTGGTCTGGGACAACGGCCGCCTGGCCGTGACCGACAGCGCCAACCAGGACTCGCCGCTGATGGACGGAAAGACGCCGATCCTGGGGATCGACGTCTGGGAGCACGCCTACTACCTGAAGTACCAGAACCGCCGCCCCGACTACCTGGACGCCTGGTTCAACACCGTGAACTGGGACGAGGTCAACCGCCGCTTCGAGCGGGCCCAGCGGAACAGCTGAGCTGTCTCACGCAGAGACGCAGAGAGAGGCACCAGGACCTTCTGCGGCGCTGCCGATCAGGACGACCACGCGCGCCCCTCGATGGTGGAAGGAATCTATCGAGCCGCGTGAATCGAGTGCCGAACCGTTGTCCGGCGGATCGCATCCGCCTGAAATCCCTCGAACGCCGTCACCCGAGAGGAGGATACCATGCCGACGAAGGCGCTGGACCCCGAGTCGCTTGCCGTGGAGACCTTCGTCACCACGCCCGCGACCGTCGTGGACGAGGCGGACCCGGCCGTCGCGAGCCGTACCTCGTGTCCCGGCCCGCCGTACTGCACCTGCTGAGCACGTCCGCGAGGTTGGACACCGCGCCCCCGCCCTGGCTGGCGGGGGCGCTCTCGTTTTGGCATGCGCAGAAGCCGTGGGAATCCGCATCCTGCGAGCCGGCGGGGAGGCGCGTAGATTGTCGCCCCGCCGACGAGGGCGTAGAGAGGCTCACCGCAGTCCGGAAAGACCATGGCTCGCCTGTTCCGCACGCACGAAGAAGGAAAGAAGTCGCTCTGGGACCGCATCGTAGACGTGGCACTCACCGACGTGTCGGTGCTGGTCACGGGGATGGACGAGGGGTCGCTGGAGCGGCTGGAGGAGACCTTGATCGGCGCCGACTTCGGCGTGCCCGCCACGCTGCGGCTAGTGGAGGCGGTAGAGACGCTGGCGCAGCGCGGCGTGGCACGCTCGCAGCAGGACTTCCTGCGCGCCGTGCGCGAGGAGATCCAGGCGATCCTCTCCGCCGGCCGCTCCGACACGGCGCTGCGCTTCGACTTCGACGCGGGGCCGACGGTGTTCCTGGTCGTGGGCGTCAACGGAGTCGGGAAGACGACGACCATCGCCAAGCTCGCGCACCGGCTGACGCGGCAGGGGCGAAAGGTGGTGCTGGCGGCGGGCGACACCTTCCGCGCGGGCGCCGTCGAGCAGCTCAAGCGCTGGGCCGACCGCGTGGACGCCGACTTCGTGGACTCCGAGCCGGGCCGCGACCCCGCCGCGGTCGCGTTCGACGCCGTGGAGCGCGCGCAGGCCACCGGCGCCGACGTGGTGATCATCGACACCGCCGGACGCCTGCATACGCAGGGCGACCTGATGAAGGAGCTGGAGAAGGTGCACCGCGTGATCGGCAAGAAGCTGCCGGACGCGCCGCAGGAGACGCTGATCGTGCTCGACGCGACGGTGGGGCAGAACGGGATGGCCCAGGTCCGCACCTTCGGCGAGATCCTGCCGCTCACCGGGATCATCCTCACCAAGCTCGACGGCACCTCCAAGGGCGGCATCGTGGTCGCGCTCAAGGAAGAGTTCGACCTCCCCGTGAAGTTCGTCGGCGTCGGCGAGACGATGGACGACCTGGTGCCCTTCGAGGTGAAGGACTTCGTGGAGGAAGTGCTGACGGTGTGAGGGCTGAGGTGCGCGTCCGCGGCGGCCCTCCCCAGTTTTCGCGGACGCACTGCATGTCCGCGAAAACCGACCTCCCCACCAAGGGGGAGGGTTGGCGCTTCGCTTGGCACTGCACGCGGGGGCAGGCTCGGGGGCCACCGTCCGAGACGTCATCCTGAGGCCGACCTCACCGCACCATCGGTAACACAGACGCTGGCAGGCCGAAGGATCTATACTCCGCCCGCGGGACCAAGCCTCGGACGCGCGGCTGTCGAATCAACCGATACAACAAGGCTTCGGACGCTTGGTTCCGAGCGACCGGCTATAGATCCTTCGGCCTGCCAGGTCATGCTCACGCCTCGTGTTCGGCGTGACCGGCCTCAGGATGACGTCATTGGGTTCTTCTCGCAGGGTGCGAGGTGCCCTATCACGGATAGTTGAACACCACCTGCATGCGCCGCACGTTGGCGCCGGGGAAGCGGTGGGTGCGGGCGACGGCGGCGAGCGTCGCGTCGGCCTGCGGGCGGGTGGCGCCGGCGTAGACCGCAAGGAAGGCGCGCGAGGGGTTCACGCCGGTGTAGGAGACGTTGTTCTCGATGTCGTCGTCGCACTCGAAGCGCTGCGAGAACACCTTGCGGCCGGGGAACAGCCGCTGGGCCGCCACCCGGTCGCGCTCCGGGATCGAGCAGCGCGGCGCACTCCGCAGGATCACCGCGTAAAGGGAGTCGGACCGCGCCTCCGCCCGCGCCACGCCGTCAGTCGGCAGCACGAAGGAAAGGTCGTGCGCGCGGAAGCCCGCGCACGGATGCGCCGGGTTGGGGCAGACCCGGCCGGTGCGCTGCGACGCGGCGAGCAGGAGCGGGGAGATGGCGATCAAGGCCAGGCGATATCGTCTCATCGATCGAGCTCCTTCGCGGGTGAGGCGGCTGCTTCCATCGCTCCCGCGGGTACGTAACAGCGGCACGCGACGGATGACAACGCTTTCGATCGGACCTACAATTCTCCCGTGCCGCCGCCAGCAGACGTTTCTTTTCCCTTCGCAGAACCCCCGATGCCGACATCGACCGCCCGCCGCGCCTGTGCCATCGCCGCGCTCCTGCTGACGCCGTCGCTCGCAACCGCGCAGGGCGATCCGCCGCGCGACGCGGCGCACCCGCCGGGGATGGAGGAGCTGAAGATCCCCAGCCACGGCACGAAGATGAACGGCTTCATCTACCTGGCGCAGGGCGCGGGGACGCACGGCGTCGCGGTCTTCCTGCACGGGTACCCGGGGAACGAGCGCAACCTGGACCTGGCGCAGGCGGTCCGCCGCGCAGGGTGGCACGCGCTCTACTTCGACTACCGCGGATCGTGGGGGAGCGGCGGCACCTTCAGCTTCCAGAACGCGCTCGACGACGTCGCCGCGGCGCTCGCCTTCCTGCGCGACCCGGCGAACGCGGCGCGCTTCCACGTCGACCCTGCCCACATCGCGCTGGTCGGCCACAGCATGGGTGGGTGGCTGGCGCTGCAGCACGCCGCGGCGGACCCGGGCGCGGCCTGCACCGCCGCGCTCGACGCGTGGAACCTGGGCGCGTTCGGGAAGAACGCTGCCGAGCACCCCGACCGCGACCCCGGCGCCTACTTCCGCGAGACCACGGACGCCGAGTCCGGCCCCATCCACGGCGACGCGGCCGCCATGCTGCGCGAGGCCGTCGGCAACGCCGCGCGTTGGGACTACCTCACGCTCGCACCGGCGCTGAGGAGCCGCGCCGTCTTCCTCGCCGCGTCGACGCGCGAGGCGGAGGGGTTTCGCGTAACGCTGACGCAGTCGCTGCGCGCGGCGGGCGCCGCACACGTCCGCAGCACGCACTACGACGACGACCATCCGTTCTCCGCCCACCGCATCGCGCTCGCCGACGCGCTGGTCGGCTGGCTGCGCGGCGACTGCACGGCCGTCCAGACCGGCGGGCGCCGCTGAACCGCGCGCTGCGAGCAAAGTGAACCCGGGTCCCTCTCCCCGTTGTGTGGGGGAGGGACCGCGCAAAGCGCCCGGGTGGGGGTTTGCCGTACCGCCGCGTGCCGCCGGGAGGTGGATTCATCTCCCGAATCCTGCGAGATTTAAGCTTGGCGCCACGAGACTGTAGAGGAACACGCCGGGCGGTCCGCCACTCAGCCGCCGCTGCCGTGCGGCTGCCGCAGCGGACCACGCGAGCCCGTGGTTAGATCCTTCGGCCCTGCGAAACCTGGCGTGGATCCCGGGCAACCGCGAGGCCGGGCCTCAGGATGACACCGTTGAGGGTCGAGTCCGCCAGCACTTGGCACCTGGCACTCAGCACTCAGCACTCAGCACTTAAGCGCCTAACACTTGCCAAAGCTGCGTACGCACCGGCAGCCGAGAGCCACCGACGCTTGAGCCAGATCACCACGCAGTATCCCGCCGTCTCGTCGCTTGAGCGCCCCGTTCAGTTCCTGAAGGGGGTGGGGCCCGGCCGCGCCCCGCTGCTGCAGAAGCTGGGGCTGCTCACCGCGCGCGACGTGCTCTACCACGCGCCGCACCGCTACGAAGACGCCTCCACCATCACCCGCATCGCCGCGCTGGCGACCGGGATGGACGCCACCATCGTCGGCCGCGTGGTGTCGAGCGGCGTGCTCCCCACCCGGCGGGGGCTGCGCATCTTCCAGGCGGTGGTGCGCGACGCCACGGGGATGGTCGAGTGCGCCTGGCCCGGGCAGCCGTACTTGGAGCGCGTGATCCACAAGGGCGACCTCCTCCTCCTCTCCGGCCCGGTCAAGTTCTACCACGGCCGACAGATGCAGCCCCGCGAGTTCACCGTGATCGCGGGCGAGGGCGAGACGGCGGCCGAGGAGGGCGGCGTCCTCTTCCCCGTCTATCCCGCCACCGAGGGGCTCACCCACCGGCAGGTGCGCAAGCTCGTCCACGACAACCTCGACGACCTGCTGCGCCGCGTGCGCGAGGAGGAGGACGGCATCCCCGCCGAGGTGCTGGCCCGCGTCGACGTGGAGCCGCTCTGGAAGGCGCTGGACCACGTCCACCGCCCGGCGTCGCTCGCCGAGGCGGAGCAGGGGCGGCGGCGGCTGGCCTTCGAGGAGCTCTTCTTCCTCCAGCTCCTGCACGCGCTCGCCCGCCACCGCGCCGTCGCGTCGCGCCCCGGGATTGCCTTCGCGCGCAAGGACTTCCTGGTGAAGCCCTTCCACCAGCGCCTCCCCTTCGCGCTCACCGGCGCGCAGAAGAAGGTGCTGAAGGAGATCGGCCAGGACATGGCCGCCCCGCGCCGCATGAACCGCCTGCTGCAGGGCGACGTGGGCTCGGGGAAGACGGTGGTCGCGCTCTTCGCCATGCTGCGCGCGGTGGAGAACGACTACCAGGCGGCGCTGATGGCCCCCACCGAGATCCTGGCCGAGCAGCACGCCCGCACGCTCGTGAAGCTGCTGGAGGGCCTCCCCGTGGGCGTGACGCTGCTCACGGGCAGGATGGGGGCGAAGAAGCGGCGCGAGGCGGGATACCGCATCGCCAGCGGCGGGGCGGGGATCGCGGTGGGGACGCACGCGCTGATCCAGGAGAGCGTGGAGTTCGACCGGCTGGGGCTGGTGGTGGTGGACGAGCAGCACCGCTTCGGGGTGCGGCAGCGCCTGGCGCTGGCGGAGATGGGGACGCGCGCCGACATGCTGGTGATGAGCGCCACCCCCATCCCCCGCTCCCTGGCGCTCACCCTCTACGGCGACCTGGACGTCTCGGTGATCGACGAGCGCCCCCCGGGTCGCCACCCGGTGCGCACGGCGCTCCGCTACGAGTCCGGGCGCGGCAAGGTGATCAAGTTCGTGCGCGAGGAGGTGGCGAAGGGGCGGCAGGCGTACATCGTCTACCCGCTGGTGGAAGAGTCGGAGAAGGTGGACCTCAAGAACGCCACCGAGGAGCACGAGCGGCTGCAGGAGGCCTACCCGGACCTGCGCGTCGGCCTCGTCCACGGGCAGATGCACGGCGACGACAAGGACGTGGTGATGCGGGCCTTCGCGGCGGGCGAGGTGGACGTGCTGGTCTCGACCACGGTGATCGAGGTGGGGATCGACGTCCCCAACGCCACGGTGATGGTGGTGGAGCACGCCGAGCGCTTCGGCCTGTCGCAGCTCCACCAGCTCCGCGGCCGCGTGGGGCGCGGCGGCGAGGAGAGCTACTGCATCCTGCTGGCGGGCGGCGGCGAGGCGCGCGAGCGGCTCAAGCTCTTCGCGTCGACCGAAGACGGCTTCAAGATCGCCGAGTACGACATGCAGCAGCGCGGCTACGGAGACCTCTTCGGCGCACGGCAGACGGGGATCCCGGACCTGCGCTTCGCCGACCTGGCGAAGGACTTCCAGCTCCTGGGCCGCGCCCGCACCGAGGCGCGCCAGATCGTGGACGCCGACCCCGAGCTCAAGCAGCACCCGCAGCTCCGCCGCGTGCTGCAGGAGCGCTACGGCGAGCGGGCGAAGATGTACCACGTGGGGTGAGAGACCTGCAGATGAAAAGGCCGCCCGTTGGGCGGCCTTTTGTCTTATCGCGGGAGCTTCACGCCTTGCCGTTGGGCCGGGGCGATTCACCCGTCCTGCCGGCGGGGGCCTTGGGAAGATCAGTTCCCTGCGTTGCGGGAACGTATCCGCGCTCCGTTCGTGGAGAATAGCCTCCGTTGAGCGGACGATAGCCCCCGCGCTCGAAGTCCCTCTCCCCATCATCTTTATGCTCCACTCTTCCCCTCCTTCGCGCGCGGCACCGAGAACAGCTCCACATACGAATATTGCGGTTTCTGGAGCAGTACGCCACGGGTATCCGGAATCGGATCGCCGAGTTTTCCCGCCTCGTCTACGACGTACACCGCCTCAAGGTAGATATCCCCGTCGTTCGGGAACGTTCCCGCATACGAGTTGGGTCCCCAGTATCCGGCGAGCAGCGCACCGCTGTTCAGGTGGACGAGAACGAACGTCGGCTCCCGGCGGTCGAAGAAGAAGTCCCATGCCGTCGGATAGGGGATCTGGATGCGTCTGGCGAACCGTTTCGATTTGAAGATTGCGACGATCGCGATGGGCCACAGGATCGGCGTCACGAGCAGCACCAGGAACGCGGCGATGCAGTAGCGGACCGGGTGCTCGAGCGGATCGTTGCCGAAGACGACCGCGAAGAGGATCGGCAGTGCCAGGACGAAGTTGACCGTGCTGTAGAACAGCCCCTGCAGAAGGGCGTTCCCCCAATCGAGTGCCCGTGCGGGCATGATGAGTCGATAGATGTTGATCGAGATCAGTCCGGGAAAAATGACAAGCATGAACAGGACGACTGTCGGGAAATCCAGCTTGGTATCCATGATCGGGCAAGGTTCGGGCGGAAACGATTTTGAATACGGACAGCATAAGCGATCGATGTGCGGTACGAAAGGTTTTGCGCGGGCACAGATCGGCAGCGGAAAATCTCCGGCCCGCCAGATCGTGGACGCCGACCCCGAGCTCAAGCAGCACCCGCAGCTCCGCCGCGTGCTGCAGGAGCGCTACGGCGAGCGGGCGAAGATGTACCACGTGGGGTGAACAATCTCCCGAATCTTCGGCCAGAGCGGGCGCGTGATCCTGCGCCACGCCGACCAGCGCTCTCCCAAGCCGTCCGCCGGCTCCTCGGTGGCTGAGGTTCAGCCAACTGCCGTTTCACGCAGAGACGCGGAGGAACCGAGAGAAAAGATTTTGACGTTCTCTCGGTTCCTCCATGTCTCTGCGTGAAACGGCAGTTTGGTCTTTATCTGGGCGAAGGCCGCGGCGCGAGGGTATTGCGGATGCGCTCCAGCTCCGCCTGCAGGTCGCGGATGCGCGCGTCGCGGTCGCGGAGCTGACGCTGCAGCCGCGCCACCTCCGCCGGGGTCGCGTCGCCCGGCGTGGTGACGGTGCGCGAGACCACGGTGGTGTCGCACCCCACGCCGCCGGTGCGCTGGCCGCAGGGGCTGCGCAGCTCCTGCGTGAGCCTCCGCAGCGACTGCGCCTCGCGCCGGTGGATGCCGCCCAGCGCGCGGACCGAGTCGTCCGCCAGGTACACCCCGAAGTGCTCGTCCGCCGCCCGCGGGTCCAGGTTGCCGCGCGGGTCCAGGCTCAGCACGCCCAGGTAGTAGCGTGCCTCGTGCCCCTCGTGCGTGCGCGGGTAGTCGGCCGCGAGCCGCTGGAAGACCGCCTGCGCCACGCGCACCGAGTCGCGCGAGTAGGCGTCGAACGCCTGGTCCCAGAGCCCGGTGCGCGCCGCGGGGTCATCGCCGCCGTCGCCGCGGCCGCCCCCCAGGGTGGCGCAGGCCGCGAGCAGCGGAAGCAGCAGCAGGGCGCGCGGGGCTTTCATCTGCGTCCGGTGAGGGCGTGCGGCTCGGCGCGCGGCACGGGCGGCCGCTCGGGGAGGGTCACCCGGAACCGGGTGCCTTTGCCGGCTTCGCTCTCTGCAGTGATCGTGCCCCCATGGGCCTCCACGATCTCCCTGGCGATCGCCAGCCCCAGCCCCGACCCGGCCGAGCGCGGCTGGGCCGAGTTGTCCACCTGGTAGAACTTCTCGAAGATCATCGGGAGCTTGTCCGACGGGATCCCCACGCCGGTGTCGCGCACCTCCACCGCCAGCCCCGCCCCGTCGCGCCGCGCGTCCAGCGTGATGCGCCCGCCGTGGCCGGTGAACTTGAAGGCGTTGGAGAGGATGTTCCCCAGCACCTCGTTCAGCCGGTCGGGGTCGCCCTCCACGTTCACCGGCGCGTCGTCGGCCACGTGCACCGTGAAGTCGATCCCGTTCTGGAAGGCCAGCACGTGGAAGCCGCCGGTGAGCTCGTCCAGGAAGTCGCGCACGTTGATGCGGCGCAGCTCCAGGCGCCCGCCGCCCGCCTCGAAGCGGCTGATGTCCAGCAGCCGGTGCACCAGCCGGGTGAGCCGGTCCACCTGGTCCGACACGCTCTCCAGCGTCTTCTTCTGCTGCTCGGTCACCGCGCCATAGATGCCGTCGATCAGCAGCGACACGTAGCCGCGGATCACGCTCAGCGGCGTCTTGATCTCGTGGCTGGCCACGGAGACGAACTCGGCCTTCAGCCGGTCCAACTCGGCGAGCTGCGCGGTCATGGTGGAGAACGAGCGCGCCAGGTCACCGATCTCGTCGGTGCGCTCCGTCGGCACGTGCACGTTCGGGTCGAAGTCGCCCTCGGCGACGCGCGCCATCCCCCGCCGCAGCTCCCCGATGGGCCGCAGCAGCGCGCGCGTCATCAGCAGCCCCACGACGACCGTGAGCGCCAGAGCGAGCGCCAGCGCGACCAGCGTGGTGTTGCGTGCGTTGCGGGCGATTTCGGCGGCGTACTGGACCCTCTCGCGCGCTTCCTCATCGAGCACCGCCTGGATCGGCTTCACCAGCTCGGACATGCGGCGGAACGCGGGATCCGTGTGCTGCGACCGGAACTCGTACTGCACGTCGTTGGATGGGAACGGCAGCGACTGCTGCTCCTCGCGCACGACGCGCTTCAGCACGGCCCACTGCGCCGCCGCTCTCCGCACCGCCTGGGTGTACCGGGCGGACGAATTCGAGCGTCCTTCCAGCACCCGCAGCAGCGAGTCCGCGTGCGCCGTCGCTGCATCGGCGTTTACGCGCAAGGCCGCGGCGGTGCCGGGGAAGGTCTTGATCAGCGCCACATACTTGTCCTCCGCGCCGGCCAGCTCCTCCAGCGATGTCCGCAGGCGCCCGAGCGTCTCGGCGGCGCGCGTGTCGCGCACTCGCAGGTCCCGCGCGATGCGCGTGACCTGGATCAGCTTCAGCACCCCGTAGCCCGCGGGGATCGCCAGGATCAGCGCGATGGCGGCCAGGGTGAGGACGATGCGCTGCCGGAGCGTCATCCGCGCACCCCCGGCGTACGGGCGCGCGAGGAAGGCGCGGCGGGACGGGCCCGGCGCGCGATCGTCCGATCGAAACTTTTCCGAGGCCCGAAAAGGGTCATCCGTCCGCCGAAGCCGTCTTGCGCGGAGGCCGCGCGTGAACCCGCAGGTGAGTGACGCAAGAGGCGTGTCACCCCTCGCCCGACTCCGGGGTTCCGCCGCCGCCACGCTCGCGGCGCTTCACCTCGTCCCAGAGCACGTCCAGCTCCTCCAGCGTCGCCTGGCCGAACACGAGCCAGCGCTCCACCGCCAGCGCCTCCACCGCACCGAAGCGGCGGACGAACTTCTCGTTGGCGCGCGCCAGCGCCGAGGAGGGGTGCGTCCCCGCCAGGCGCACCAGGTTGACCACGGCGAAGAGGAGGTCGCCCAGCTCCTCCTCCAGCTTCTCCGTGTCGCCGCTCTCCAGCTCGTGGCCGACCTCGTCCACCTCCTCGCGCACCTTCTCCCAGGCGCCGCGCCAGTCCCTCCAGTCGAAGCCGAATTCGGCCACGCGCGCCTGCACCCGGTAGGCGCGCGTGAGCGGGTCGAGCCCCGCGGGGACGGCGTCGAGGATCGCTTCGCCACCAGCGCGCTCGGCCCGCTCGCGCGCCTTGACGGCGTCCCACCCCTCGCGCTCCCCGCCGTACAGGTGGGGATGGCGTCGGCGCATCTTTTGCTCGACGCGCTCCACCACGTCGCCCCGGCCGAAGGCGCCCGTCTCCTCGGCGATCACGACCTGGAAGGCCAGGTTCAGCAGCAGGTCGCCCAACTCGTCGCGCAGCGCGGCCGGGTCGCCCGCGGCGATGGCGTGGGCGGCCTCGTGCGCTTCCTCGAGCAGGTATGGCTGGAGCGAGAGCGGCGTCTGCGCGGCGTCCCACGGACAGTTCGCGCGGAGGAACCCGGCCAGCGCCAGGGCGCGGTCCAGGGTGCCGCCCGGTGGCGGGGCGGGAGGCGGGGTTTCGGCTTGCGACGGCTTCACAGGCGGCCTAGAATAGACGATTCGTGTCCGATCCGTCAACCGCGGCAGCGCGGGCCTGGGTAGAGGTAGACCTGGGCGCGCTCCAAACGAACCTGCGCCGGGTGCGCCAGGCCGCCCCCGGCGCGGGGGTGGTGCCCATGCTCAAGGCCGACGCCTACGGGCTGGGCACCGCGCAGGTGCTCCGCGCGGTCGTGGAGGCGACCGCGCCCCAGGGCCCGTGGGCGATCGGCGTCGCCGCCGTCGCCGAGGGCGAGGCGCTCCGCGGCTTCGGCTGGTCGGGGCGCGTCGTCGTCTTCGCCCCCGTGGCGCCGGGCGAGGAGCGCCGCGCCGCCGCGGCCGGGCTCACCCTGGCCGTCTCGGACCTCGACGCGCTCGACCGCTGGGCGGCCGTGGCGCGCGAGGCGGGGCGGCCGCTCGCGTTCCACCTGGAGGTCGACACCGGGATGGGGCGCTCCGGCTTCCCGGCGGAGCGCGCCGCCGGGTGGGGCCCCGCGGCCGCGGCGCGGGCGGGGGATCTTCTGGCATGGGAAGGGTGTTTTACGCACTTCCATTCCGCGGACGAGCCGGAGCTCGCGCCCACGGACGAGCAGGCGAGGCGCTTCCGCGAGGTGCTGGCGGCGCTCCCGCCCGAGCCCGCGGGCGCGCCCAGGCGGCTGGCGCACTGCGCCAACAGCGCCGCCGCGCTCCGCCGCGGGGGGTACGGGATGGACCTGGTCCGTCCCGGGATCTTCCTCTACGGCGGCCGGGCCGGGCCGGGCGCGGAGCCCGAGCCGGTGGCCTCCGTCCGCGCCCGCGTGGTGCGCGTGGCGCGGGTGCCGGCGGGCGCGACGGTGGGGTACGGCGCCACCCACGCGGCGCAGGGCCCGGAGCGCTGGGCCACGCTGGGCATCGGCTACGGCGACGGCCTGCGCCGGGCGCTCGCCCCCGGCGGCGGCGAGGCGCTGCTGCGCGGGCGGCGCGTGCCGCTGGTGGGCCGCATCTCCATGGACGTGACGGTGGCCGACGCGACCGCCGTGGCCGACGCGGCCCCCGGCGACGTGGCCACCCTGCTGGGGCGCGACGGCGACGCCGAGATCACCCTCGACGAGGTGGCGGCCCGGGTGGGCACCATCAGCTACGAGATCCTGACCGGACTGGGCCCCCGCCTGCCGCGGATGTACCGCCAGGGCCGGGCACACACATCCTAGATTTCAGCACCGAATGCATTTGCGAACCCTCCGCGCGCGCGCCCTGGTCGGCCTGCTGGCCCTGCTGCCGGCCGCCGCGTGCAAGGACCAGACGCCCACGCTCACCGGCGACCCGTTCTTCCCCGGCGGGGCCCGGCCGGTGACCCTCGAGTCGATTCTCCCCAGCGCG
>DASYJZ010000359.1:0-4493 GCA_035995965.1 Longimicrobium sp.
AGGTTTCGAGGTTTTCGCGTATCCAGGTCAGTGCTGTGCAGTACCCTTCCCCGACGGTGCTTCGCAACAACCTGAGTGAGTTCACCCGTTACCTCAGTTCGCTTAGGGAAGAATCGAAGGAGCACTCCCGAGACTTCTTGCGAGTACGAGCTCGGGCTTTGGAACCCAGCCTCCCTGTGATCGCAGAGCGGGTGCCGCAGGCGAAGCCCATCGCGGTAATCCGTTCCGATGAGATACCGCCACTGAAACCAGAGCCACTCCCCGTTCCGGAGCGTGTAACATTCGGTTGGCTGTGGCATCATGTGGAGTGGAAGGTCTGGGTCGTAGCGGTTGCCGCGTTGGCGATCACGTTCCTCGTCGGAGTGGCGGTTGGGAAGGGAAAGGGTATCGCAGATGTCTTAGAGATGCTTACCGGTCGTTAAGAGTAGTTGTCGGGCCGAGCGCAGCGTGTAGGCCTACGCTGCAATGTCGTCCTCCTTCCGCCCTCGATCTGAATCCATCATGAGCACCGAACAGGATGCCGCCCTTCGCATCCAGATCGCCGACGTAGCACCTGACGCCGCCAGCCTCGCGAACGACCCGCGCTGGCGCCGCATCCTCCAGCCTGCCGCCATCCCCTTCGACGCCTCCACCGTCCTGGGCGGCTCCATCCCGGCCGAGCTCGACATCTCCAACGCGCACAACTGCGCGCGGTTCCTGGAGGTCTGCGCGCTCTCGCCCTTCCTGGTGGGGCCGGTGATGAACGGCCGCGCGAGCCTTGCCTCCGCGGACGACAAGTTCTGGGACGACAACGTCTTCACCTGGGCGGCGGGTGGCGCCTTCCGCGTGCCGCGGCTCTTCCCCGAGAACCTGCGGCACTACCGTGCGCGGACGGGGCTCCTCCCCGCCATGCTCTCGGTCACGCTGGCGGGGGCGAAGCCGCTGACCATCCTCAACTTCCTGGTGATCGACTTCGAGCGGGGACGGGCGGACCGCATCGACCCCGATCCCACCGACAAGCCGGCGCTGGACGAGCGGCTCGCCGCCACCTGTAACGGGCTCGGGCTGCGCTACCACGCGCCGCCGCCCGCGGGAACGTCGTACCGCGCCCTGGTGCGCGACGTCGTCATCCCGATGAAGATGCCGGCGGACATCGTCTCGAACATGTGGGCGTTCTGGCTGCTGTACTGCCGCGTCTTCTTCGCCGAGGCGCGGCACGACACGCTCTTCGCCGAGGCCGCGCGGCGGCTGGGGAGCGGCGACGTGGTGGTGGCCAACCTCCTGATCGACTTCTACGCGGCGTTCACCACCGACGCCAACGTGCACACCTTCGGCTCGGCCGACTTCGTGCCGACCTACCTCTCCAACCGCGACCGCTGGCGCTACGACCCGAAGCTGGTGGCGCGCGTCGCCGCGATCAGCACGGTCGGCACCACGCGCTCGCAGCTCGCGCAGGTCTTCAGCGCCGCGCTGCGCGATGTGATCACCGACGCCGGCGTGTACAACGGCGTCTTCCGCCGGTACATGGGGATTGACCCGCTCTATCCGCCGCTCTGCCAGGACTGCGGGGGATGGGTCCCGGCCGCGGAGCTGGAGCCGCCGGTCGAGACAATGCTGAAGGGCGGCGTGGTGCGCTTCGGCTACGTCCCCGGCACGCCGTACGTCTACGGCGAGGGCGAGAACCTCGCCGGCTTCGACCACGACCTCGCCGCCCTGGCGCTGGAGACGATCGTGGCGCACTACGGGTTCGGTGCGCTCCGCGCCGACTGGATCGTCGCCGACCCGGGTCCGGTGTCGGAGGCGGGGCGGCTCGACATGCTCTACAAGGGACTGGTGAAGGGGGACTTCGACATCGCCATGTCCGGCCAGTTGGTGATGGCCGAGGTCGACGCGCCCGACGCGCACCCGGACTGGACCTGCGCCACGGTGAACCTCTTCACCGGCATCTACTGGTCGGGAAGGGACGCGGAGCGGATGAAGCCGGTGCTGGAGCCGCTGGTGAACGGGACCCGCACGGCCTTCGTCGCGGCCGTTGCGAAGGCCTTCCCTGACCTGGAGCTGCGCATCATCAGCGCGTTCAACCCCGGCCCGAGCCCCACCGCCGCCACCGACCTGGTGCGCGACCTCACCATGGCGGGAGGCCGCGCGGTGTGGGTGACGAACGGCGACGTGGAGGAGATCAAGCGCCAGTTCATGGCGGGCGAAGTGCACTTCGCCGTCGGCGACTCGAACCAGAACTCGGCGCTCTGCACCATGCCGGGCTTCGGCGGGATCAACCTGAACATCCCCGCCATCGACGGCCAGGAGCCGCTCCCCCTGGCCGCGTTCACGCTGAAGCCATCGTAACGGATTATCTCTCACAAGGGGTCACAGGGGCCACGGAGGATCGATCACCTGGATCTGCCCCCGGTTGGTGGACACGGGGTTAGTGGGGATCAAGCGGCTTGGGAAGCGTCGCGCGCGACGCTTCCCAAAGCCGCTTGTCGAACGCCGCCCGCGTGGCGTACCCGAGGCTCGAGTGGCGCCGCAGGCGGTTGTACCACACCTCGATGAACTCGAAGATCTCCGGCCTGGCCTCGACGCGCCGCTCAGCCTCTACCGCATCAACTACTCCCCGGGCTCCGCGCACACGCTGATCGTCCACCGCAACTGGCGCGGCCTCCCGGACGACGCCACGTTCCCCGGCGGGCTGGCCGACACCGTGCGGACGGACCTGCGGATCAGCGACATCCGCTGGCCGGCGAAGAACTACGACGCGTACTTCCGCCCGGTGGAGGCGCAGGACCGGGCGCGCTGGTTCGGCAGCCTGCAGACCGGCAGCCGCGACGCGAGCGGCCAGCTCTACCGCCGCAGCCGCTACTACGACCCGAACACCGGGCATTTCACCCAGAGTGATCCGATCGGGCTGGCGGGGGGCCTGAACACGTATGGGTTTGCTGGGGGGGATCCAGTCTCCTATGGTGATCCCTACGGACTGAAGGTGTGCGCGAAAACTCCCGGGCTAAAGCAGGCGCTTTCCGACGCGTTTCAGATGCAAATCGTCTGGGACAAGGATTGCGTGTCCAGTGCTGAACCGGAATCGGACTCCGATAGCTACTCCGAACTGCAACAGCAATTTCTCGGCATGGTCCAAGCGAAGAACACCTGGAACATCCGGTGGGCATCTCGTGGATCGGGTTCGCGGCACGAGCCGAACCTCATGCGGAATCGCAGTGTCTACGAAGTCAAGATTGACGCTGCCCAGATCGGAGCGCGGTACGAGACCTTAGGCAGAGGGTACTGCGGCACCAATTATGGGCCAGTCGGCACGTGGACGCTTGAATCGCTTGTCGTGCACGAGTTGATCGGCCACGGAGGTGGGGTGGTTCGTAACTCCAGCAGGCTCCCATCATGGCAGGGAACAGCTATTGATTGGGAAAACAAGTACTATGCAGCAACGCAAGCTAATGAGCCGGAGCGCTGCTACTAGCTGGAGGGGCATCCTAACACGGGGGATGAAATGGAACAGCCAGGCGGGGCAGTTCACCGCGATCGCAGCTACGTCCTTCCATTCTGGTCGCTGGTTGCCTTGGTCGTCATCTTCTTCCCATTTTCGACCAGAGTGGTTCCCGCGTGGGACCTGTATGTCGTCGACGAAAATCGGAAACCGCTCGCTGACGTCATGGTTCGAGAGACTTGGCAGCACCACAACGTCGAGATCCACGGCAACGAGGCTAGCGGGTTCAGCGATGCAACGGGAAAGGTAAGCTTTCCGAAGCGAACCGTGCGAGCAAGCATTGCCGAGCGCGCACTGGGAATAGCTCGGAGATTGCGCGACGCGAACCACGGGTTCTGGGGCATAACGGCGCAGGCGCTCGCGTGGGAACCGTGTTATGAGACGGCCCGCGTCCTTTATCGCCCAGGCAAGCCAGTCTCGGACACCGTCACCCTGCGGCGAACCATAGGAAATGCGGTCCCATGCTGTGACGGAAATTAAAACTGGTTCTTCGTGGATTTAGTTGCAGGTAAGTAGAAGAAGAATGGACACCGGCCCTTTGGTCGAGCAGAATGGAGGTTGTCTAAGCTCCCATTCACGCTCAAACCGCGAGGCGAGACTCCGTCCTGGCCACCGGACGCGACCTGTCTGCTCTGGTCATGCTCCTGGACCGGTACGGACGTCCGGCAGGACAGCTTCCGGCGACTCTCGACCCGGTGCTGGAGCGGTGGTCGGGTGGGACAGGGCGGGACATCTGGGGCCGGCCCATCCGGTATCTGCCGAACGGGCTGAGGTACGAGTTGCGTTCGGCAGGACGCGACGGGGCGTTCGACACGGGAGACGACATCGTGTTCACCGGGCAGCTCGGGCGCAACCGTCCCTGCGAGGTACGGCACGAATATGCTGGACCTGCCGACGATGGCGTTCCCGCCTGCTCGCTCGATCAACCGGTCGTACTCCTGCCTCTGTGCGAACGACTCGGTGTGGGATCGCTCTTAGACGGTGGAGAGGCAGGGCAGGATAGGGTGGCGCAGACGGG
>DASYJZ010000360.1:0-4454 GCA_035995965.1 Longimicrobium sp.
GATGGACACCCGCCGCATCGTACCCGCCCTGCTCGCCCTCGCCGCCCTCGCCGCGGCGCCCGCCCGATCCTCCGCCCAGGCGCCCCGCACCATCCCCGTCCGCCTCACCGAGTACCACGTCGCGGTGGCCGACTCGGTGACGCAGGGGCAGGTGGTCTTCGCGGTGACGAACGCCGGCACCGTGCCGCACTCGCTGCGCATCCGCGGCCATCGCGCCCAGGTCTTCACGCGGGTCCTCGCCCCCGGCGAGAGCGTGAACGTGCCGATGCGCCTGGTCGCGGGCGAGTACTCCCTCTACTGCGCCGAGAAGACAGGCGACCTGGAGCACCGCAAGGAGGGGATGGAGCACCGGGTGCAGGTGGTCTGGTGAGCTTCCGCGCGTTGATGCACGACGACGGCGCCACGAGGTGGCGCCGCCGCTGCGTCTTCCGTTCCATCGCACTCCCCTGATCGAGCCCGCCCGAGCCCCCAACAGACGTCATCCTGAAGGCGCCGCCGCCGCATACCGACGAAGCGCAAAAGCCTCGTCGCCGCTGTCCGTGTGCGCCACGACGAGCAGCGCCCCTGCTCTGACTCGCGGATGAACGGGGGGAAGTGCGCGCGATCACCGCCTCGCCGCGGGCAGCACACCCGCCCGGTGGACGCAATCAGCCGCGGTCTTGAGCACCCGCACCGCGACGAAAGGCGCGGCCTCCGCATCGAGCCCTGCGGGATCGTTCTCGCCGAGGAGCATGTCGAGAACGAGCAGAAGGACCTCGGGTTCGGCGGTCGCCGGCGCGGGCCGTCCCGATCGCAGATCACGTACGAACGCCGCGCTCGACTTCCAGGCGTGTATGACCTCTCCGCTACGGACCCTGCGAAAGGTCGCTCCGCTGCGACGGAAGGCCTCCACCATCAGCGCGTATACGGCGAGCACCAGCGCCCGTTCGCGGTTGGGCAGTCCCTCCGTGTAAACGATCACGAAAGCGGTCACCTCCTCCTGGAACGGGCCGCATTTCGCGCGCAACCCGTCGAGCTCCTCGGGCGATGCCGCGTTGAAGACGCCGACCGTCTCCTCCACGATCTCCCGGCTTACGAGCGGCTTCATCATCTCCTGGGGGAACGGGCGCCTCGAGCGAGGTATCACTTCTTCGCCGCCGGGACGCTGTCCGCGGCACGTGCAGGCGTGGAGCAGCGGGCGCCGCCGCCGGGCGACGAACAGGATAAGGACTTCTACGGTAGATGGAAACCTCGTTCTCGCACCGGCCGTCTCACGCACCGCCGCGGAGGAAGAAGAGCAGTTCTCTCGGTTCCTCTGCGCCTCTGCGTGAGACGGCCGTTTCTTTTTCGGGGGATGAAGCCCGCCGCGCCGGCACGCGGTACGCCTCTTCCATGCACGGGCCACGACATCGACCCATGACCCCGGACGACCACGTGACCGATCCCCCGCGCCCCGCGCACCACGGCCCCGACGGCAGGTTCCGCCTCCCCTGGCCGCTGGAGATCGCGGACCAGCGCGGCCGCGCGGGCGTGCTGCGCTGGCAGTGGGAGCGCATGTGGCGGAAGCGCGCGCCGAACCCCACGCCCGAGCAGGTCCCCGTCGTGCCCCATGCGCTCGCCAGGGCGGGGGGCAGGCCGGATGAGATCCGCGTCACCTGGGTCGGCCACGCGACCTTCCTGGTGCAGGCGGGCGGCGTGAACGTGCTCACCGACCCGCACTGGAGCCGCCGCGCATCGCCGACGCAGCGCATGGGCCCGGCGCGGTTCCAGGCGCCGGGAATCCCGTTCGACGAGCTCCCGCGGATCGACGCGGTGCTCCTGTCGCACGACCACTTCGACCACCTGGACCACGGCACGGTCGAACGCCTCCGCGACCGGTTCGGACGGGATCTCCGCTGGATCACGCCGCTCGGCTACCGCGGCTGGTTCGACGACCTGGGCGTCGCCGTCACCGAGCTCGACTGGTGGGACGAGGCGGAGGTGGAGGGCCCCGAGGGCGCCGTCCGCGTGGTCTGCGCGCCGGCGCAGCACTGGACCCGGCGTACGGTGCGCGGAACGAACGCGCGCCTGTGGGCCTCGTTCGCGCTGCTGCTCCCGGGCGGCGGGCGCGTGTACTTCGGCGGCGACAGCGGCTACTTCCGCGGCTACCGGGAGATCGGCGAGCGGCTCGGCCCCTTCGACCTCTCGCTCCTCCCGATCGGCGCGTACGACCCGCGCTGGTTCATGGCGCCCGCGCACATGAACCCCGAGGAGGCCGTCCGCGCCTGGCGCGACCTGGGCGCACACGGCGCCTTCGTCCCCATGCACTGGGGCACCTTCCGCCTCACGGACGAGGACCCGCTGGAGCCCCCCGTCCGCCTCCGCGCCGCGTGGGAGGCGGAGGGTCTCCCGCCCGGCGACCTCCACGTCCTGCGGCACGGGGAGACGTTGCTGCTGGGCGCGAAGGGGCAACGGCGCCTCGGCAGATAGGGAACGCCGCACGCAAGCAGCCATGGGCGCGCGACTTGCCTCCGCGGATCGGTGTTCGCCCGAACCCGATCCCGGATCTCCGATGACCCGACGCACCGCCCTCCCCCGCGCGATACACACGGCCTCGCTCGCCCTCGCCACGGTGCTCGCCACCGCCTGCGGGCCGTCCGCCACGACACCGGGCCCATCGCCCGGCCCCGCGCCGCGCCCTGGCCCCGGCCCCGCTCCTGCTCCCGCTCAAGGTCCGAACGCGGCGGGCGCATTCGCCGGGTTCGACACCGGCCTCTACCCGGGCGACGACGCACTACAGGCGTGGCGGCAGTCCTCGCCGTACGTGTGGGTGGGCTACTACCTCCCCGCCCCCTGCCACCGCGACGTCTCGTGGAGCGGCACGCGCGAGCGCCTGATCGCGCTGGGGTGGGGCACGGCGGTCGTCTACCTCGGCCAGCAGGACTGGGCCGCGTCTCCCGTCCGAGCCCCAGCCGCGCGGGACACGGTCGTCCGCACCGACTCCGCGGCGAGCGCGCAGGCCCCGGCGGCACCCGCGGCCTCGGCTACGCCGGCCGCACCGCCCGCCTGCTCCGCGTCGAACCTCTCCGCTGCGCGCGGAGGCACCGAGGCGGCCGACGCGGTCGCGAAGACGGCGGCGGAAGGATTCCCGGCCGGCACCGTCGTCTACCTGGACGTGGAGCGGGTGAGCGCCGTGTCGCCGGCGCTGCTGGAGTACGTGCGCGGCTGGGTCGACGGGATGCTGGCGGACGGACGGTTCCTCCCGGGCATCTACTGCCACCGGCTGAACGCGGACGTGCTGCACGACGCCGCGCGCGCCGTCTACGCCGCCCGCGGCCGGGCCGGCGAGCCGCCGTTCTGGATCGTCTCCGTCTCCGCCGGGTTCTCGCTCGAGCAGTCGCCGCGGGGGGTGGGGCTCGACTACGCGAACGTCTGGCAGGGGCGGCTCGACGTGGCGGAGAGCTGGGGCGGATTCACGCTGACGATCGACGCCAACGTGGCCGACACGCGCTCCCCTTCGGGCCAGGGTTGAGCCATCCCGAGCGCTTGCGGAATGTCGCACGCAAAGGGACCAGAGGAACCCGGAGGATACCGTTGAAGTCCTCTGGTACCTGTGGTCCCGCATCGGCTTTGCAGGTAGCCCCGAATCGTCTCCGAAGGGGTTGCGGTGTCGCGGGTTGGGGTTGATAATTGGTGCCCTGTCTCCCGCGACCCTCACCGCACCCGTTCAGCCTTTCGGCATTTATCGCCGGTTACGCAGCCCACCCTTTCACCTGCGCCGCGAGCCGCGTAGTTCGCGCCTCCGGCGGACCCCTTCAGACGGCAATGGCAAAGCACTTTCCCCTGACGGACCAGGAGCTTTTCGAGATCGAGGCGCTGGCCTGCGACGCGACCCCCGGACCGTGGGAGGCGCAGACCGTCCTCGACTTCCAGACCGGCGAGAGCACCCGCGTGGTCGCGCACGTCCCGCCCGCGGAGGACGACTACGTCTACGTGGTGGAACGCGACGGCGAGATGGCCGAGGAGGACCAGCGCTTCATCGCGGCGCTCCACCCCGACGCCGCGCTGCGGCTGGTGAAGGAGATCCGCCGCCTGCGAAGAGTGGAGGAGCGGCACGAGTCGATCTGCTCCGTGCTCCAGCACCTGAACGGCTTCCTGGAGCGCCGGGGGCTGGTCGCGCAGGCACAGCGCTTCGTGGAGGTGCGGGCGCAGTTGGAGCGCATCCACCCGGAGGGGTACGCGCCCGACACCGTCGCGGACCCGGCGCGGAGCCGGGCCCGCCCCGTGTCCGTCGTCTGAATGCCGAAGGGCGCCCGAGGGGCGCCCTTTTCCATAACGCCGCGGAACCCGCCGTACAATGACCGCCCGCAGCATCCGCCTCCCCGACCGCTTCTACCTCCCCCGCATCGACGGCGACGGGCGCGAGGTGCGCGACGTGATGCCCTGGGACGGCGCGCAGAGCTACGCCACCGACGGCGAGCGCCTGGGAATCCAGT